>JACRCB010000036.1 GCA_016219165.1 Deltaproteobacteria bacterium
AGGATTCGGTTGCGGTGCAACACCACCATGCCCATGTGGTGAGCGCCATGGTGGAACACGGCATACGCGGCCATGTAATAGGCGTCTCTTTTGACGGCGACGGATACGGCGGTGACGGCATGGTGTGGGGAGGGGAATTCATGATGGCGGAAAGGAGGTATTTCTTTAGGCGCGCACACCTTAAATACGTCCCCATGCCCGGGGGGGATAAGGCGGCGGAAGAGCCGTGGAGGATGGCGGTAAGTTATCTGTACTCCGCTTACGGAGACGCGCTTTACGCCGGGGCGCCGTTTTTTTTGGAACGGTTCGATGAAGAGAAAATCAGGTTGATTGTCAAGATTATACAGGATAGGATAAATTCGCCCCTTACATCGAGCGCGGGAAGGCTCTTCGATGCCGTCTCCGCACTTCTCGGGATTGTGGACATTTCCACCTTCGAGGCCGAGGCCGCGATAACGCTCGAAAAAGCCGCGGCAGGATGCAAAACTCCTCCCGGCAGGGTCTACCCGTTCGAGATTAAAGAGAGGGAGGTAATCGAGGTCGACGCTACCCCTCTTGTGAAGGCCATATGCGATGATATTAAAAAAGGAACCGATATCCCGGCCGTGGCCGCCGTCTTTCACAATACCGTGGCGGAGATGATTGTAGAGACCGCGAAGATGTTGAGGGAAGAGAGCGCAGTGGATATAATTGTCTTAAGCGGCGGGGTGTTCCAGAATTTTATCCTCTTAAAGAGGGCGGTTGAAAGGCTTAAGCGGGAGGGGTTCAATGTTTATCATAACGAAAAGGTCCCGATAAACGACGGCGGCATATCCATGGGACAGGCCGTCGTTGCATGGGAGAATATAAAGGTCTTGAGGACTATAAGGCATTGATGAGACTCCGCCATTCACACCTGCCCCGTTCTCAAATATAGAGGTGGATTATGTGTCTTGGTATTCCGGCTAAGATTATTGAGATAACGAGAGAGGGCGCTCATGTGGACATTGGGGGGACTAAAATGGAAATAAGCCTTGCCCTGATAGAGGGTGGCCGCGTAGAGACCGGCGATTACGTCATAGTGCATGCGGGGTTTGCAATTGAGAAGGTGGATGAGGGTAAAGCGCTTGAGGCGATAAGCCTCTTTAACGGGTTTGCCGGGAAGAAAAGATGAAATACGATGAAATACATAGACGAATTCAGAAAAAAAGAACCCGCCCTGGCGCTCTTTAAAGAGCTCGGGCGGATTTCGCTTCGCAAGGCGAATATCATGGAGATATGCGGCACCCACACCCATTCGATTGCCAGGTACGGGATAAGGGCCGCTATGCCGGGCAATGTTAAACTCATTTCAGGCCCGGGCTGCCCCGTATGCGTGACGTCGCAGGCCGACATAAACAGGGTTATTGAGTTCTCAAGAACGGAAAAAAACGCGGTAATAGCGACGTTCGGGGACATGCTCAGGGTCCCGGGGAGTTTTTCCTCGCTCGAGGAGGAGAGGGCGCGTGGCGCGGATATAAGGATAGTTTACTCGCCAATCGATACAATCGAGATTGCCCGGACAAACCCGGGTAAGGAGGTCGTATTTTTTGCCGTCGGCTTTGAGACTACCGCGCCGACCGTTGGCGCAACCGTGCTTCTCGCCCGGGAAAAGAATCTTAAGAATTTTTCCCTCTTTTCCCGCCACAAGCTCACGCCCCCTGCCATGAGGGCGCTTTTGGACTCCGGCGACATAGCGATAGACGGCTTCATCGCGCCCGGACATGTTACGACTGTTATAGGCGCATCGAGTTACGGCTTTCTGGCGGAGGAATACGGGCTTCCGTGCGTCGTCGCCGGTTTCGAGCCGCTGGATTGCATCTATGGATTATATATGCTCGTAAAACAGATTAACGAGGGCCGGCATGATATCGAGATAGAGTATAAGAGGGTCGTGACGTGGGAAGGCAATAAAAAAGCCCGGGCCGTGATGGACGAGGTCTTTACCGCGGCGGATGCGCGGTGGAGGGGATTGGGAGAAATACCTATGAGCGGGCTTGAGATAAGGGATGAATTTTCCGGTTTCGATGCGGAAAAGAGATTCGCAATGGGCCAGTTGGAATGCGGCGGCGAAGAACTCAAAGGATGCGCCTGCGCAATGGTCATCAAGGGGTTGGAAACACCGCAAGAGTGCCCCCT
>JACRCB010000040.1 GCA_016219165.1 Deltaproteobacteria bacterium
AGAGGGTAAGGAGGCATTATATATGAAGGTCTTTGATTATACGGCGGTAGTATGGAAAGAGAAGGAGGGTTATGTCTCAAAGTGTCCCGAACTCGGCGTCGCAAGCTGCGGAGATACGGTATCTCAGGCAATGGAAAATCTAAAAGAGGCTGTCGCGCTTTATCTCGAAAACGCCGAGGCGCTCGGATTGTTGGATGACGTGGAAGAAAGTCTCACGACCAAGGAGAAGTTTACATCTCATGTAGAGGTCGTCCGGTAATGCCGAGGCTTCCGATAGTATCCCAAAAGGAGATAATAAGGGTACTGCAAAAAGCCGGTTTCGAATATGCGCCAAAAAGAGGCAAGGGAAGCCATGCGGCGTTTGTGAAAATGGATAAAGACAAAACCCGTCTTGTGATTGTTCCTGATAGAAAAGAAATACCAAAAGGGACTTTATTGGCTATTTTGGACCAAGCAGGTCTTACAAAAGAAGAATTCGTAAAAATGTTGAAAGGTTGATAACGAGGTTTTTGTGAAAGGATTCGACATAGTCGTCATCGGCGGGGGGCCGGGCGGTTACGTCGGCGCGATAAGGGCCGCGCAACTTAAGGCAAAGGTCTGCCTCATCGAGAAAGACGCCCTCGGAGGGACCTGCCTTAACAGGGGATGCATTCCCACAAAGGCGCTCTATTATTCCGCCAAAACGCTCGCCGCCGTAAAAAAGTCTTCCGTCTTCGGGGTCTTGACCGGCGAAGTCGGTTTTGACCTCGAAAAGGCTGTAGATAGAAAAGACGACGTTGTAAAGAGGCTCGTTGGCGGGGTGGAAGATCTTCTTAAAGGCAACGGGGTGGAGGTCATTTACGGGGCGGGTTCCATTGAGGGAGCGGAACGGGTAAAGGTTGTAAAAAAAGATGGGACTACCGAAGTCATCGGAACCAAAAAAATCATAATAGCGACCGGGAGCGAGCCTGCCCTTATACCTTCATTCAATATAGACGGAGTAAATGTCATTGCTTCAACCGAGGCGTTGAACCTTAAAAAGGTTCCGGAAAGCCTCCTCATAATCGGAGGGGGGGTGATGGGCTGCGAATTTGCAACGATATTTTCAAAATTCGGAAGTTCGGTCAAAGTCGTCGAACTCCTCCCTGCGATACTTGCCGCGGAAGACGCCATGGTTTCGAGGGTAATCGCCCGCGCTTTTAAAACGAGCGGGGTTCAAGTCTTTACGGATGCGGCCGTTGAGGGGGTTGAGGCAACGGACCGAGGCGTTAAGACACGGCTTAAAGGCGGACAAGAGTTTCTGACCGAAAAAGTCCTTGTTACGATAGGAAGGAGTTTTAATTCCGAGAGGCTCGGGCTCGATAATGCGGGCGTTACGGTTGAAAAGGGCAGGGTCAGGGTAAACAACAGGATGGAAACAAACGTAGACGGCATATACGCGATAGGGGATGTTACAGGCATGATGTTATTGGCCCATGTTGCGAGCGCCGGGGGGACTATTGCCTCGGAGAACGCCCTGGGAAAAGAGAAAACCATGGATTACTCCGTGATACCTTCCGGGATATTTACAGACCCCGAGGCCGCAAGCGTAGGATTGAAGGAAAAAGACGCAAAGGAAAAGGGCATTGAAGTAAAAGCCGGGAGGTTCCCCTATGCGGCAAGCGGGAAGGCCATTGCCATGGCGGAACCCGATGGGTTTGTCCAGATTCTTTCAGACCCTTCAACGGACAGGGTGCTCGGTTGTTCCATCGTGGGAGCCCACGCGACCGACCTTATAGGGGAGGTTGCGCTTGCCATAAAGGCAAAACTTAAGGTAAAAGATATAATAGAGACGGTCCATGCGCACCCGACTCTCCCTGAGATTGTCATGGAGGCGGCCGAGGATGCCCACGGCATGGCCGTTCATAAAATGGGAAGGAAGCAGGGGTGACCCCTGCACCCGGATTTATAATTTAAAGATAATAGCGAGGGCATTAATGGCGCTTATAGTCCAGAAATACGGCGGCACCTCGGTCGGGAACGCCGGGAGAATAAAAAACGTCGCAAGAAGGGTGGCCAGGGCCCATGACGAGGGCAACGGGGTCGTCGTCGTCCTTTCCGCGATGGCCGGGGAGACGGACAGGCTCATTAACCTTGTCCACGAGGTCTCTGATTTCCCCTCCGCGAGGGAACACGACGTCGTCGTCTCGACCGGGGAGCAGGTGACCATAGGGCTTCTTTCGATTGCGCTCGAGGACATGGGATACAGGGCAAAGAGTTTCCTGGGCCATCAGCTCCCGATAGTGACGGATTCGAGGTTCTCTTGCGCCAGGATAGAACGCATAGAGACCGAAAAGATAAAAGAGGAACTGGGAAAGGGCAATATCGTCGTGGCCGCCGGTTTTCAGGGCGTGGACAGCGGGGGCAACATCACAACACTCGGAAGGGGCGGCTCGGACACGACCGCCGTCGCCCTTGCGGCCGCGCTCAAGGCGGATTTGTGCGAGATATATACGGATGTGGAAGGGGTATATACGACGGACCCGGGCGTATGCGCCGATGCGAGGAAATTAAAGAAGATATCCTATGATGAGATGCTCGAGATGGCGAGCCTCGGGGCCAAGGTTCTGCAGACAAGGTCGGTCGAGTTCGCAAAAAAATACAGGGTCCCCGTAATGGTGAAGTCTTCTTTTACCGAGGCGGAGGGAACGCTTGTTTGCGAGGAGGATACGGACATGGAAAGGGTAATGGTTTCGGGTATTACCTTCAACAAGAACGAGGCGAAGATTTCGGTTGTGAGGGTCCCGGACAGGCCCGGCATAGCGGCGAAACTCTTCCGCCCCCTGACCGAGGCCGGGATAAACGTAGACATGATAGTCCAGAACATTTCCCACGACGCCCACACGGACTTAACCTTTACGGTTGCAAAGGCGGATTACAAAAGGGCGCTCGGACATGTAAAGAAGGTCGCGGGCGAGATAGAGGCGAGGGACGTGATAGGGGACACGAATATAGCGAAGGTCTCCATCGTCGGGGCCGGCATGAGAAGCCACGCCGGGGCGGCCTCGACCATGTTCGAGACCTTCGCAAAAGAGGGAATCAACATCCAGATGATTTCGACCTCCGAGATAAAGATTTCCTGCGTCGTTGACGTGAAATACACGGAACTCGCGGTAAGGGTGCTCCACGAGGCGTTCGGATTGGGCAAGGAAGATGTGGCCGAGGAGAGGTAGGGTGGCAGAGACAGGCATAAGGGGGGAATAAACCATGGAAAAATATTCAAAGGCTCAATTGGCTGTTATTGCAGAGTGTGAAAAGTTAGTTGACGACTGCGTTCCGAGCACGGCAGAGGAAACCATATCAAAAATAGAAAGTTTACTTATAAAATATGAGATTCCACTTAGGAACCCTGACTTTTATAACAGAATTTATGACATGTTGATGAGATTTGGTTCTTTTGAGCAGGCCGCTGAATTTGCCAAAAAACATAATCTTTAATCATGAAGAACAAAACTCTTAATCAAAGAGACGTCGGCGATATACTCTCTGAATTGAAGGCAGAACTGAAACGCCTCTATAAAGAGAGGCTCGTCTCCATTATCCTCTACGGTTCCTACGCGAGGGGAGAGGCGGCAAAAGGTTCCGACATTGATGTTACGGTTGTGCTTAAGGGCAAGGTATCTCCGGGGAAAGAAATTGATTACATGCTCGATACGACAACCGATTTGGACCTTAAATACAATACGCTTATTTCAGTCTATCCTGTTTCCGAGGAGGCTTTTAGAAAAGTTAAAAGCCCGCTAATTTTGAATGTGCGAAGGGAAGGAATAAATGTATGAAAGAGGTTAAGAGTCTCGCGGCTCGCGCCAAAAGATACCTTAGGTCTGCTAAACTTCTTATCAAGGACAAGGATTATGAATCTGCGGCCTCACGAGTATATTATGCTATGTTTTATATTACGGAGGCGTTGCTTTTAACCAGAGGGTTGTCCTTTTCAAGCCATAAGGCTGTTTTGTCAGCCTTCGGAGAGCATTTTATAAAGACCGGTATTTTTTCAAGAGATTTAAGTAAATCCCTTAAGCGGGCCTTTGGAAAAAGGCAGATAAGCGATTATGAGTTCACTTTTGTTATTTCTGAGAAAGAGGCAAAAGAATTGCTTAAGGAGGCGGAGAATTTTATCGCTTCAGTAATTGAATATTTGAAAAAAGAAGGTTATACATAGGAAATGTTATTATGCCAACCAAAACCCCACATAAAGTCGTCCTCTACGACACGACCCTTCGCGACGGCACGCAGGCCGAGGACATCTCTTTTTCCGTCGAGGACAAGGTCAGGATAGCGAGGGCCCTCGACGACCTCGGCATCCACTACATCGAGGGCGGCTGGCCCGGCTCTAATCCGCGCGACATCGAGTTTTTCAGCGCGATGAGGAAGGTGAGGCTTAACACCTCGCGGCTCGCGGCCTTCGGCTCAACAAGGAGGGCCGGGAAAAAGGCGAAGGACGACGGCAATATAAAGGCCCTGCTCAAGGCGCGGACCCCGTGTGTGACCATATTCGGGAAGAGCAGGAAACTCCATGTCAGAAAGGCGCTGAGGGTCTCTCTCGAAGAAAACCTCGAGATGATATTCGATTCAACGGGTTATCTTAAAAAGAGGGTGGATAAGGTCTTTTACGACGCCGAGCATTTTTTCGACGGGTATAAAGACGACCCCGGATATGCCCTGAAAACCCTTAAGGCGGCAGAGGAGGCCGGGGCCGACTGCATAGTGCTCTGCGACACCAACGGGGGAACCCTTCCCTTCGAAGCGGCGGAGATAGTCAGGGCCGTCCGGAGCCAACTGAAGGCCGCGCTCGGCATACACGCGCACGACGATTCGGGAACCGCGGTTGCGACGACCCTTACCGCGGTTAAAGAGGGGGTTGCACACGTTCAGGGGACAATAAACGGCTTCGGGGAGAGGTGCGGAAACGCGGACCTCTGCTCCATAATCCCGGCGTTGAAACTCAAGATGGGGGCCGGCTGCTTGAGCGCGGGGCAACTTAAAAAACTGAGGGAGGTCTCAAGGTTCGTCTACGAAATCGCAAACCTGCCGCACAACAAGCGCCAGCCCTACGTGGGCGAAAGCGCATTCGCGCATAAGGCGGGGGTGCATGTGAGCGCGGTCGTTAAAAGCCCGGCGACATACGAGCACATAAGGCCTGAACTCGTCGGAAACCACCAGAGGGTCCTTGTTTCAGACCTTTCCGGAAAATCCAACATACTCTACAAGGCGCAGGAATACGGGGTCGACCTCGAGAGTAACGAGAAGGTGGTGAGGCATCTTGTTTCGGACCTTAAGAAACTCGAACACGGGGGTTTCCAGTTCGAGGGCGCGGAGGCCTCGTTTGAACTCCTGATTCAGGAGGCGCTCAGGAAGAGAAAGAAGTACTTTAAACTCCTCGGTTTCAGGGTGATAGACGAAAAGAAAGAAGAGGGCAGAGCCCCCTATTCCGAGGCGACCATAAGGCTCAAGGTAAACGACCTGATAGAGCACACCGCGGCCGAAGGCAACGGCCCGGTAAACGCCCTTGACAGGGCGTTGAGGAAGGCCCTGGAGAGGTTTTACCCCTCGTTAAAAGAGGTGAAACTCCTGGATTTCAAGGTGAGGGTGCTCGCCGGGGTGGAGGGGACCGCGGCAAAGGTGAGGGTCCTTGTGGAGTCCGGGGACTCCGTTGAAAGGTGGGGCACGGTCGGCGTATCCGAAAACGTCATAGAGGCGAGCTGGCAGGCGCTCGTAGACAGCCTCGAATACAAACTCTACAAGGACAAAAAGAAAAAACCCTGAACCCCGTAGGAACTAATACAAACGCATAATTTAAAGTGTCATTGCGAGGAGCGTAGCGACGAAGCAATCCCTATATTATGGGATTGCTTCGCTTCGCTCGCAATGACGATGTAATAACATTTATGGCGTTTGTATTGGTAGCAGGCCGGAATAAACCACTTTGTCATGAAACGTATCTGAACGGCGAGGTCCGTAGCCCCATGAAAGGTTTCACGGATGAGTCCTGTAACACCTATAATTGCAGTGCGCTCCTTCTCCTTGCCCTTGTGCTCCTCTGCGTCTTTTTTTTCCTCAACGTATGGCCCGCTTTTAACCACGTCCCCTCGGCCCATACCGCCCGCGTCTACGATGTGCCGTTCCCGGGACATGCCAATCCCGGGGAAAGATTCGTCCTCGAAGGCGCAGTCGATATAAATTCCGCGGGCATAGAGGAGTTTTCTTTTTTACCCGGCATAGGCAAAGGTCTTGCAAAGAGGATTGTCGAAAAGAGGGAGGAGATGGGCGGGTTTGGTTCAGTCGATGAGTTGAAAGGGGTTAAAGGAATCGGGGAGACAAGAATGAACGCCCTCCGCCCCTACGTGGAGGTAAAAAGGCAAGACAACTGAGGGGATATAATCTGTTGAAACGCAAGGCGAGATATGCGATGTTAAATTCCGGCCCCG
>JACRCB010000042.1 GCA_016219165.1 Deltaproteobacteria bacterium
AAAAGTGTTCCTCTGGACTCCTCCCAAAAACTTTTAAATTTAAGAGGTTTTGGGAGTGCGGGAACCTTTACAGAAAAGGTCCCTCTGGTCAGTCAAAGACCTGTATCGCAAAATCCGGACACCTTAAGTCGCACAACTGGCAACGTGTGCATGCCTCGAGGTCTTTTACGCTCACTATGGACCCTTTCATCTCCAAAACATTGGTCGGGCAGAAATCCACGCAGATACTGCACCCCTTGCAGAGTTTTTCGTATATAACAATCCTCGGTAGTTTTTTTGCGGCCTCGGGCAATCCGGCCTCCGGAAATACGGAAATACTCATGATGCGTTCACGTATAACGGTCTTTGATACGCATCATGGTCTTTTTATCACACCGTCTTTTTATCACACCTTTTCTAAAACTTCCAGCACTGCCTTGCCTATGCCGGCCGGGCTTTCCGTCGTGGTGATTCGAGCCTCTCTCAACGCGGCGTACTTTTCACCGGCCGTGCCCTTGCCCCCCGCAATGATTGCCCCGGCATGCCCCATCCGCTTCCCCTTCGGCGCCGTAACGCCCGCTATATAGGCGATGACGGGCTTTTTAACCTCTCTCTTTATGAAATCCGCGGCCTCCTCCTCGGCGCCCCCCCCTATCTCCCCTATCATTACGACGGCGCGGGTCTCCGGGTCTTTCTCAAACTCCCCTATGACGTCTATGAAGTTCGTCCCGTTTATGGGGTCCCCCCCGATTCCCACGCAGGTCGACTGCCCGAGCCCGAGCCTTGTGAGCTGGTCGACCGCCTCATAGGTAAGCGTGCCGCTCCTCGACACTACCCCTACGGAACCCTTTTTATGGATATGTCCCGGCATTATGCCGACCTTACACTCCTCGGGCGTTATGACACCAGGGCAGTTAGGGCCTATAAGCCTCGAGGGCCGGCCCTCCATGAACCTCTTTACCCTTATCATGTCCATAACCGGGATGCCCTCTGTTATGCAGACAACAAGCCCTATTCCCGCGTCCACAGCCTCCATTATCGCATCCGCGGCGAATGCGGCCGGGACGTAAATAACCGATGCGTCCGCGCCGGTTATTCTTACCGCCTCGTCAACCGTGTTGAATACGGGCACGCCGTCCACGTCGGCCCCGCCCTTTCCTGGTGTTACCCCCCCGAGCATCTTCGTTCCGTATTCCACCATCTGGCGGGTATGGAAGGCGCCCTGCTCGCCGGTAATTCCCTGGCATATGACCCGCGTGTTTTGGTTTACGAATATGCTCATGAAACCCCCGGTCTGGTTAACTCTATCTGAGTGCAGGGATTTATCCCTGCCCCTCTTACGCCTTCGCGGCCCTTACGACCTTTTCCGCGGCCTCGTCCATCTTTTCGGCGGCAATGATATTAAGCCCGGATTGACGGAGGATGTCCCTGCCTTTCTCCACGTTCGTGCCCTGAAGCCTGACTACAAGTGGGGCATTCATCCCCACGTCCTTTGCGGCCTCTATAATGCCGTCCGCTATCACATCGCACCTCATTATCCCGCCGAATATGTTGACCAGGACCGCCTTTACGTTCTCATCGGACATGAGTATTTTAAACGCCGCCGTTACCTGCTCCCTCGTCGCCCCGCCCCCCACATCGAGGAAGTTTGCGGGCTTGCCGCCGTAGAGTTTTATTATGTCCATGGTCGCCATGGCAAGACCCGCTCCGTTTACCATACATCCTATGTTTCCGTCAAGGGCTACGTAGTTAAGGTTATGGCGCGAGGCCTCGACCTCTTTGGCGTCTTCCTCATCCAGGTCCCTCATCCCCAGAACGTCCTTGTGCCTGAAAAGCCCGTTATCGTCGAATGAGATTTTGGCATCGAGGGCCAAGACCTCCCCGTCCTTTGCCGTAACATTTGTAGTAACAAGGGGGTTAATCTCCGCCATCGAGCAATCGAGCCCGACAAAGGCATTATACAACCCAGTCATTAACTTTACCGCCTTGCCCAGCAGAGTTTTATCGAGCCCGATGCCGAAGGCGAGTTTACGCGCCTGATAGGGCTGAAGCCCGACCGCGGGGTCCACATACTCCCTCAGAATCTTCTCCGGGCTCTTTGCCGCAACCTCCTCTATCTCGACCCCCCCCTCGGAAGACACTATCACGCAGACCTTTTGCCTTCCCCTGTCGACAACGACCCCGAGATAATATTCTTTCAGTATCCGGCAGCCCTCCTCAACAAGGACCTTCTTGACCTCTTTACCTTTGGGGCCTGTCTGGTGCGTGACCAGGGTTTTGCCGAGAAGCGCCTTTGCGTATTCCCTCGCCTCTTCCCTTGTCTTTACAAGTTTCACCCCCCCGGCCTTCCCCCTCCCCCCCGCGTGTATCTGCGCCTTTACGACACAGACTGAATCGCCCGTTAAAAACTCCTTTGCGATTTCCTCGGCCTCCTGCGGGGTGAAGGCAATTTTCCCTCTGGGGACCTTAACCCCGTACCTTCCGAGAAGTTCCTTTGCCTGATACTCATGGATATTCATCGAATACCTCCGGCGTTATCCGCGGGGTTCTAATCCCACTGTCTTTTCTTTACATGAGGAGGCGCATAGTCCGGCAGGAGGAGCGGCCCGGTAACCGGGTTTTCCACACCCGCACTTTTAAGTTCCCTGCCGAATCTTTTAACGTGCTCGAGCGTCGGGGCGCTGCACCCCGGAATGGATTTTGCGTATTCCGCGGCGCCTTTCCCCGCCCTTTTTCCGAATACGAGGACGTCCAAGAGGGAGTTGCCCATGAGCCTGTTCCTTCCGTGCACCCCCCCTGTAACCTCGCCCGCGGCAAAGAGCCCCTTAACCGCGGTCTCTCCGTTTTCTCCTATCTTAATCCCCCCGTTCTGATAGTGGAGCGTGGGGTAGACCAACAGCGGCTCTTTACTTATGTCGATATTATAACGCCTGAACTGGATGTGCTTTGCCGGAAGTTCCTTCCTCACGGTGCCCTCGCCGTGGAGCGCGTCTATCATGGGGCTGTCGAGCCACACCCCAAGCCTTCCGGTCGGGGTGGGGATGCCCTTCTGTACTTCAAGGCACTCCCTTATTATGCACGACGACTCGACATCCCTTGGTTCGAGGGCAAACGAGAATTCCTCTCCGTCGACATTCAAAAGTTGCGCGCCGAGGCCCCGAACCTTCTCGGTTATAAGGAGCCCGACATTCTGCTCCGGGTATACCGCGCCCGTGGGATGGTACTGGGTTGAATCCATATCCCTTAACTCCGCCCCGGCCCTGTAAGCGATAACTATCCCGTCCGCGGTGGCGCCGTAGTGGTTTGTGGTGGGGAAACCCTGTATATGGAGGCGTCCGAACCCCCCGGTAGAGATGATTACCGCCTTGGCCCTGACTATGTAGTATTCCTTTGTCTCGAGGTTATAGAGGATTGCGCCGGAAACGTCTCCGGATTTCCCGGTAAGGAGTTCCACCGCGGGAGAAAATTCGAGCACCTTAATACCATTAATGCCATTGGTCCTGTTCCTCGTCTCGTCCCTCAAAACCCTCATTATCTCGGCGCCGGCCATATCCCCGGCGGAATGCATCCTCTTTCTCGACGTGCCTCCGCCGTGGCGCACCTTCATCCTTCCGCCGGGGAGTTTATCGAACATCATGCCCAATTCCTCAAGCCAGCCCATTGTGAGGGGCGCATCGTTTGTGAGGGCGCTCGCGAGGGCGGGGTCGTTTGTGAAGTGCCCCCCTCCCATGACGTCGAGGTAGTGGAAGTAGGGAGAGTCGCATTCCTGGTCCGCGCACTGTATCCCCCCCTCGGCCATGACGGTGTTGGAATCACCGTGACGCAGTTTCGTGGAGAGTATGACATGCGACCCGTTCTCGCTCGCCGCAAGGGCCGCGGCGGTCCCGGCGCCTCCCGCGCCTATAATGAGGACATCGGTTGTGTAGTCGGCGTTATCGAGGATTACGGACTCCGGGTCGAGGATGCTCTTCGATTCGAGAAGAAGGGAAACCTCTTCGGGGAATGCCTGCCCCGAGTTTGGCCCGACACCCACCTTCTTCCTGCCCTCATTCTTGCAATCGGGGTGGTATCGCTTGAGCCACCTCTCTCTCTCCTCCATGGTGAGGGCGGAGAAATGCTCCCCTCTCCGTGCCCTCTCTACCCTATGGGGCCGGGTGGCCTCGGCCTTTTTTATGAGTTCCTTCAATTCCCCTGTATAGCCGCTCATCGTTTCCTCCAGTTAGATACCGTTATACGTGTGCGTTATACGCGATGCGTGAAGGTATAAAAGACCGTGAACCGTGATAGTTGACCGTGTCCGTCTTTCACGGTCACGGAATACGGACAACGGTCACGGTAGTTCACAGACACTCCTTATCCTCCGGCATCCAGACCCCAGGTTCCGCGAGGTCCGGCTCCCTTTCCCTTTCGATGTAGAGTTTCCTTAATTCCTCCGGTTTCATTTTCGAGAGTTTCTTGAGCATCTTTTCGTATTTCCCGCTTTTCACCTCTTCAATGCGTTTTTCAAGATGCCCCGCCTTCGGGAGCATGTATTTACCGACAAGCCTCCTTACAAACATGGCCGCGGTAAACTGGGAAATCTGCGCGGGGCACCTGGACGCGCAAAGCCCGCACATGACACAGTCGAAACTCTTATAGGCCGCACCCTTCAGGTCCCCCCTTTTCATGAGGGCTATGTAGTCCATGACGTCTATGTCCATGGGGCAGGTCCTCGTGCAGGTCCCGCACCCTATGCATTTAAAGACCTCGGGGTAGAGCCTCCTCAATTCCGCATGGAGGTCCCCCCTGGTATTATCGAGATTGTCGAGGTTGTAATCCGGCCTGTTTGCCGGGAAAAACGGCAACTGCGTGATAATCATCCCCGGCCCCACGACCGTCTGGCATGCAAGCCCGGCCTTGAGTCTATAGTCTCCCGTAAAACGGTAGAAGGTGGCGCATGCCCCGCAGATTCCGCCCCTGCAGCCGCACCCCCTTATATACTGGTAGCCCGCATATTCAACGGCCTTCATTATCGTGAGGGTCTCAGGCACAAGGTACTCACTCCCCATTAAGTAGAAGGGTATCATCTTGGCGCCATCAGGGGGGATGGTCCTGTCGCCGGCGGCAAGTTGGGTTATTTTCTTCTTATCAGCCATAATGGACTCCTTGAAAATGGCAGGACGCGATTCTTTTGTCTTTCGTAGGGCAGGGCTTTAGCCCTGCGGTTTCTAAAGCCTTGTAAAGACGCAACGGGGAACCCACCCGAACTTTATCCTGTATCTCATTCGGGTGCAGGGACGACCCATCCTCTCGGATGGGTTCCCCGCCTGCTTAAAAATCATTATACATCTTTTTTATCTCCGCGGCAGTATAAACCGGCCCTTCCTTGCATATGTATATATCGCCGACATTGCAC
>JACRCB010000039.1 GCA_016219165.1 Deltaproteobacteria bacterium
GATGAGGTTGTTTCCTCTGCGCTGGTAGAGTATGCAGAAAGATGATTTAATACGCTTAAAACATATGGTGGATGCGGCTAAAGAAGCGCGTTCGTTCGCATCCGATAAAAAAAGAAGCGACCTTGACGGCAATCGGCAATTAACACTCGCATTGGTTAAAGATATTGAGATAATAGGAGAAGCGGCAAGTAAGGTTTCTCAGGAGACGAAAACTAATTACCCTGCAATTCCTTGGCTTGATATAATTAATATGCGTAATCGTCTTATACATGCATACTTTGACATAGACCTTGAAGTTGTCTGGGATACGGTAACAAAAGACCTTCCGCCGCTTCTCGCAGAGATTGAGAAGATAGTCCGTTTTGAGAAAAAGTAGTTGAGGGTATATAAATGTAGTTGTGGCTAATAACAGTCGGGACAGCGAGGAGATGCGGCCTGAAGGCCGATATAATGCCAAAGGATTACACAATACCCGCGCTTGCCCGGGCCACGGCAAGGTATTTCGGCGGTTAGCGTCACTTCGGGGAGCGCGAGGCAGACGCCCGCTTTAATAAAGCGAGAGAGCAATGCTTTTCGGGTGCGGGTATGCATCCCTGCACCGGCAGTGGTTTAAAAACAGGGAACTAAAAAAGGAAGGAAAACGTTATGAACTTTCCCATATACCGCATGAGAAGATTGAGAAGAACCGGCGCGCTTAGAAAACTGGTCAGGGAGACTGAACTCAACGCTTCGGACCTCATACTTCCGCTGTTTGTTGCGGAGGGGAAAAATGTAAAGAGGCCCATCTCTTCCATGCCGGGACATTCCCAACTCTCCCCTGACCTTATAAAAAAGGAGGTAGCGTCCGTTTACAAACTCGGCATATCGGCGGTCATACTATTCGGCATACCAAAGAAAAAGGATGAAAAAGGCGCTTTCGCTTACGCCCCTAACGGCCCGGTTCAGCAGGCCATAAGGGTAATAAAAAAGGCCGTGCCCGGACTTATCGTGATAACCGACGTCTGCATGTGCGAGTATACATCCCACGGCCATTGTGGTATCATAAAAAATGGTGATGTCGATAATGACTCTACCCTCAAGGCCCTTGCAAAAGAGGCCCTTTCGCACGCAAGGGCCGGGGCCGATATTATCGCCCCCTCGGACATGATGGACGGGAGGGTCGGGGCGATAAGGGAAACGCTCGACAGGAACGGTTTCAGCCGCATACCCATAATGAGTTATGCGGCAAAATATGCGAGCGCTTTTTACGGCCCATTCAGGGAGGCCGCCGAGTCCACCCCTTCATTCGGAGACAGACGCTCCTACCAGATGGACCCCGCAAACAGCGACGAGGCCATAAGGGAGGTTGAGCTCGACATCGAGGAGGGAGCGGACATCGTCATGGTAAAGCCGGCCATGCCGTGCCTCGACATAATAAGGATGGTCAAGGATACATTCCGTTATCCGGTTGCGGCCTATAACGTAAGCGGAGAGTATTCCATGGTAAAGGCCGCATCCCGCAAGGGATGGCTCGACGGGGAAAAGGCGATGATGGAGATGCTCCTCTCGATAAAGAGGGCGGGCGCGGACATAATAGTAACATATTTCGCAAAGGAAGCGGCGGCGCTTCTTAAAAAAGGGGAGTGAACCGCCGCGTTCAGATAAGGAGCCGTATATGCACGGTCAGACGCCAAAAGGCCACCCGCATGAAGTCCGGGGCACGGAAGAAGACGGGAAAGAAGGGAGAAAGGTATGGCTCCCCAGGCTCATAGCATGGGAACTTACGAGGTCATGCAACCTCGACTGCATACATTGCAGGGCCGCGGCGAGGTTCGGCCCATATCCCAATGAACTTTCGACGGAAGAGAGTTTTAAGTTCCTCGACGACGTCGCTTCTTTTTCAAAGCCCATCATCATAATGACGGGCGGGGAGCCGATGATGAGGGACGACATCTGGGATATCGCAAGACACGGGACAGGACTCGGACTCCGGATGGTCATGGCCCCGTGCGGCTTTCTCGTTACCGAGGAGGCCGCAAAGAAGATGATAGAGGTTGGAATCCAGAGGGTAAGCCTCTCGATAGACGGCGCGACCGCCGAGAGCCACGATAATTTCAGGCGCGTAAAAGGCGCATTCGCAAGCGTTATGAAGGCCATAGAGAACTGCAAAAAGGCCGGGTTGGAGTTTCAGGTTAATACGACCATTTCAAAGCACAACATCCATGAACTCCCGCGCATACTCGACCTCGTCATAAAACTCGGGGCAAAGGCGCACCATCCGTTTCTTCTTGTCCCCACGGGAAGGGGCGCGGCATTGAAGGACCTCGAAATATCTCCCGAGGAATACGAAAAAACCCTCACATGGTTCTACGAGATGAGGGAGAAGGCCCCGATACAGTTTAAGCCCACCTGCGCGCCGCATTATTACAGGATATTCAGGCAGAAAGAAAGGGAGAAGGGAAAGACCGTAACCAAAGAAACCCACGGCCTCGATGCGATGAGCAAGGGCTGTATGGGGGGGCAGACCTTTGCCTTTGTCTCCCACAGGGGCAAGGTTCAGATATGCGGGTTCTTGGAGGCGTATTGCGGAGATATACGCAAAGAACCCTTCTCCCGGATATGGAATACCTCCGAGGTGTTCATGGAAATGCGTGCATGGGACGATTATAAGGGCAGATGCGGCTACTGCGAGTTCAGAAGCGTTTGCGGCGGATGCAGGGCGAGGGCGTATGCCTTCAGCGGCGATTACATGGAAGAAGAGCCTTTCTGCACATACGAGCCGGGTGAGGCCGCAAAAAGGGCGCACGACCTTAAGAGGAAATCTGTCGGCTGACAAGAGCGCAAAGGCATTAGAGAAGCTCTGAAAAAAGCATTTTTGGGGGAACCTTTCCGACCCACCCTTCGGGTGGGTGCCCGAAGTTTCCCCCAGACCCCCTCCAACGACTTTTAGAGGTGGGCTGTGCCCACCAGAACTGAA
>JACRCB010000037.1 GCA_016219165.1 Deltaproteobacteria bacterium
AGGAAACCCCCCGTTTTACGGGGGGTTTCCTGGGGAAGAACTGAAAATTTTTGGAGAGAGATTGAGAGAACCTTTTTATAAAAAGGTTCTCTCAAAATAATTCTTCAGAGCTTCCTTAAAGATTATATCCCCTCGGGCGCGGCAAAAGAGAACCCCGTGTCCATGATTGCGTCCGCCATGGAGACCGCCTCTTTTGCCTCCCTTACGTCATGCACCCTCACTATGCGCGCGCCGTTTAGGACCCCTATGGAAGCGGCCGCGAGGGTCGCATTCAGCCTCTCGCCGACCCTGCCTCCGGTGACAGCGCGGACAAACGATTTACGGGAAACCCCGAGACAAACGGGCCTTCCGAGCGTTTTAAATTCAGAAAGCCTCCTTATTATCTCAAGATTATCCGCGGCCGACTTCGCAAAACCGATACCCGGGTCGATAACCGTCTTTTCCGGTCCTATGCCGGAGGCAATCGCATAATCGAGCCTTTCAGAGAGGCAATCGAATATTTCAGCCATGAGGTCCCCATAATGGGTCATCTCCTGCATGGTTTCCGGGGTGCCCCTCGAATGCATGAGAATAACCCCGCAAGAATATATTCTAACCACCCCTGCCATACGGGCATCCCTCGTCATGGCGCTTACATCGTTTATGACCTCCGCTCCTAATTTGAGGGCTTCCTCGGCGACATCCGCCTTTGTGGTATCGACGGAGACCACTGCACCCTTGCCCACAAGTCCTTCAACGACCGGGATTACCCTTCTCTTCTCCTCTTCGGGGCTGACCCCCGCGCTCCCCGGCCTTGTGGACTCGCCCCCGATATCTATAATATCGGCCCCCTCCCCGAGCATCTCGATTGCCCTCCCTATTGCCTTCTCCTTCTCAAAAAACCGGCCGCCGTCGGAGAAGGAATCCGGGGTTACATTGAGCACCCCCATAATAAGGGTGCGCCTTGAGAGGTCCCACTCCCTTGTGCGGCCTTTAAATACGAGACGCGATGAACCGAGGCTTTCGAGGGAAGAGTTTATCTCTCCGGCGGCTTCGGCAAGGCCGTAAGGCTGCAGCCCAAGTTTTTCCGCCAGCCGCCTTAACTGTTTGACGGTGCCCGAAAGGATACATCCGGTAGCGGCGACGCTGCATGAAGCCGCGCCCCTGCTTACGGCGGCCTCCCCCCCCAGAGAGAGCATATCCTGTTTTATTATATTTGCCTGGACCGGGGTCAAACCCTCGAGTTTCAAGTTGTGATGGAACTGTTTGGGAATCATGAGCCTTATGCCCGCCGGGTCTACCCCGATGCGTTCCATCTCGCATATGGCGTCTTTTTCGGATTGTATTTCGATAGAGCGGACTTTGAACCTCAACGAGTCCTCCGTTCGGAAGGCTGTTGAAAAAGCACTTTGAGAAAACCTTTTTGTAAACCTGCGCCGAACCCTGTGCTGAAACAAGTCAGGCACGGGTCTTGAGGAAGCCCCCCCCAAAAAAGACCTTTTTCACCGGTATTGCGAAAAACGGCGGGGGCTGTTGGAAATTGTGCGATTATCTCTCTACGTTGCGTGACTCGGCGCCGGAGTTATAGGCGGCGCCTGAACCGCCTCGTCCCGGGAACCGCCCAACCGTGGTTCAACGGCCTTTAGTCTGATTTTATCCTCAACGGACAACTTCACCCCCGGAGGCACGTTGCCCCCGAAGATTATCCTGTTAATCTCGCCTTCGTCGAGGACCTCTTTTTCGAGGAGGGCCTTCGCAACTTCATGGAGTACGTCTATCTTATCGCTGAGTAAGCCTCTGGCCCTCAGATAACTATCGTTCACGGTCTTCTTTATCTCGGAGTCTATATCGCGGGCGGTCTGTTCGCTGAAGTCCCTTGACTGCGCCATCTCCTTGCCGAGGAATATATGCTCTTCCTTTTTGCCGAAGGTAAGGGGCCCGAGTTTTTCGCTCATGCCCCACTCGCAGACCATCTTCCGGGCGATCTCCGTCGCTTTCTCTATGTCGTTGCCGGCGCCGGTTGTAAAGTGATTGAGAACGAGTTCCTCCGCGGCCCTTCCGCCCATAAGAACGGCGATGCTGTCCATGAGGTATTCCTTGCTGTAGGTATGGCGTTCGTCTATGGGCAGCTGCTGGGTCACTCCGAGCGCCATTCCCCTTGGGATTATGGACACCTTATGTATGGGGTCCGTGCCGGGGATAAGCCTTGCCGCGAGGGTGTGGCCCGCCTCGTGGTAGGCGGTGCTTTTCTTCTCCTCCTCGCTTATTATCATGCTCTTTCTTTCTTTCCCCATGAGGAGTTTGTCCTTGGCGTCGTCAAACTCCGCCTCCCCGACCTTTTCCTTGCCCCTCCTTACGGCCAGGAGCGCGGCCTCGTTTACGAGATTCGATATATCCGCCCCTGAAAAGCCGGGAGTGCCTCTGGCAATGGTCTCGAGTTCCACGTCCTCATCGAGCGGCGTTTTGAAGGTATGGACCTTGAGTATCTCATGCCTGCCCCTTATATCGGGCTTGGGCACAACCACCGTGCGGTCGAATCTTCCGGGCCTTAAAAGGGCGGGGTCGAGGACGTCCGGGCGGTTCGTTGCGGCTACGATTATAACCCCTTCGCTGCTCTCAAACCCGTCCATCTCAACGAGCAACTGGTTGAGGGTCTGCTCCCTCTCGTCGTGTCCGCCGCCCAAACCGGCGCCCCTGTGGCGGCCTACGGCGTCTATCTCGTCTATGAATATGATGCATGGGGCGTTTTTCTTGCCCTGCACGAAAAGGTCCCTTACCCTCGAAGCGCCCACCCCGACGAACATCTCGACGAAATCGCTCCCGGATATGCTGAAAAACGGAACCCCGGCCTCCCCTGCTATGGCCTTTGCGAGGAGGGTCTTGCCGGTTCCTGGCGCTCCCACCAGTAGAACCCCCTTCGGGATTCTGCCGCCGAGTTTAGTGAACTTCTTGGGGGCCTTCAGGAAGTCTATTATCTCGCTTACCTCTTCCTTCGCCTCATCTATGCCGGCAACGTCCTTGAAGGTATATACGTGCTGGCTCTCGGTGAGAAGCCTCGCCCTGGATTTGCCGAAACTCATCGCCTTCCCCCCGCCGGCCTGCATCTGCCTCATGAAGAATACCCAGATTCCTATCAAAAGGAGCATCGGGAACCATGAGACCAATATCGTGCCCCACCCCGGGGTATCGGCCTCCGGCTCCGCTGATATCCTTACCCCTTTCGCCTGAAGTCTTGCAATGAGTCCGGGGTCTTCCGGCAGGAAGGTGTGGAAATCTTTCCCGTCCTTATACTTTCCGGTTATGTTCTTGCCCTGGACGATGACCTCCCCTATCTTCCCCTGCTCGACGGACGCGATGAAGTCGCTGAAGATTACCTCGTTCCTGGTGGAGGTCTTGTAGTTCAAAAAATTGTACATCAATACAAATGAGGCTATTATGACCAGCCATATCGCTATATTTTTATATAACTTGTTCATCTTCCACCTTTTCTTTTTATCCGATAATATATGGTGCGGTAAATCACAATTTTCTCATATCTTTGGATATTTTACAACATAAATATATCCGTGTCCACCCCTGAACGGAATGCTCGCCCTGTGTGCGTGCTACGCACAGGCAGGCGCAATCCCGTCCAGCACCACTTTTGACACGCCTCGCGGCGACGCGGGCACGTTGGCTTTGAATGTTATGGAGGAAATCCTGTCAAAAGTGGTGCTGGACAAGGCGGGCTAACGCCTCCCCCTGAACACCACCCGCACCGGAACGTCATTAAGGCCGAGGGACTGCCTGAAACTGTTTACGAGGTATCTTCTGTAGGATTCCGTAACGCCGTCCGGGAGGTTTGTAAAGACCGTAAACGCGGGGGGAAACGAGCCTGTCTGAGTAGTGTAGTAGAGTTTGACCTCCTTGCCTCTGTATACGGGGGAGCGGTATTGCGATACAAATCCTCTCAAGAGTTGGTTAAGTTTCGAGGTCGGAACCTTTGTCCCGGCCTCGGCAAAGAGCGTGTCCACGGCCCCGAATATCTCGCCCACGTTCCTCCCCGTGAGCGCGGATGTAAGGATAACCGGCGCATGAGAGAGAAAAGGCATCATCGAACGGATCCTTTCGGTGCAGGTCCGCGCGGTATTCATATCCTTCTTTACAATATCCCATTTATTGACGATTATTATGCAGGGCTTCCCTTTTTTCTCTATGAGTCCCGCGATCTTTTCATCCTGCCCCTTTAACCCCTCCACCCCGTCCAGGACGAGAAGGGCTACGTCGCTTCTCTCTATGCTCTTTATCGCCTCCATGGTGCAGTATATGTCGAGGACCCTCGAAATACTCTTTTTCTTCCTTATGCCCGCGGTGTCGATGAAGAGGTAGCTTTTGCCGTTTTTTGCGAAAGGGGTGTCTATTGAGTCCCTCGTCGTGCCGGGGACCTCGCTTGTTATAGCCCTCTCTTTTCCGATGAGTTTGTTTAAGAGGGATGATTTCCCCGCGTTGGGCCTGCCGACTATCGCAACCTTTACCCTCTCTTCTTCTTTTTTTCCTTCTTCATCTTTTTCTTCTTCTTCTTCATGTTCAGGGGCCGGAGGAGATACCGGCAGGTTTTCGAGTATGCAATCGAGGAGTTCATTAATGCCAAGCCCGTGCTCCGCGGAGACAGGAAGGACATCACCGACCCCGAGCGGATAGAATTCCGAGGTGAGTGAGACGAGTTTCTTTGAGTCTATCTTATTGGCCGCATATATCACCTTTTTTCCGGTCTTCCGAAGCGTCTTAACGAACTCCTTATCCCCGGCCATAGGCCCCACCCTCCCGTCCATGAGGAACAATATTACGTCCGCCTCCTCGATTGCGAGCCGGGCCTGCTCTTTTACCTTCTTGAATATCCCCTCCTTCGCGGCCGGCTCGAACCCGCCCGTGTCCACGAGCGTAAAGGCGCTCCCGCCCTCTTCGCAGTCGGCGTAGTTCGAGTCCCTCGTAACACCGGGTTCGTCCCACGTTATGGCCCTGCGCCTGCCGAGGAGGCGGTTAAAGAGCGCGGACTTCCCGACGTTGGGACGGCCTACTATGGCGACTATGGGTTTCATGGTTTCCCTGTTTCTATATGTATCATGGCCGGAAGACGACTTACCTTGAAACTCCGAAAAACCGGCAAGTTGGCCGGCAGACGAGGCAGCGGCCATTTTTGCGGCCGAGGCGTATATCACTATACGTCGAGGAGCAAAAATGCGCCGATAACGAAGTATGGCGGCCAAATCGCCGGTTTACCCGTACCCGAACTCCTTAAGAGCCCTCGCGTCCCTCGTCCACCCCTCCTTCGTGCGCACGAAGAGTTCGAGATAGACCCTGACCCCGAGTAATCTCCCTATGTCCTCCCTTGCGGACGTCCCTATATCCTTGAGCATGCTCCCCTTTTTCCCGATTATTATCGCCTTCTGCGAGTCCCTTTCAACGTTGATTACCGCGCTTATATAGACGAGGTCTTTGCCTTCCCTCTCCTTGAATTCCTCAACGATGACGGCCACTGAGTAGGGTATCTCCTCCCCGGTCAACTCAAACACCTTTTCCCTTATGATTTCAGCGGCGATGAACCTTTCGGGCTGGTCCGTTATCATATCTTCCGGAAAATACCTCGGCCCCTCGGGGAGTACTCCGGCGATGATACTGACGAGCAGCTCGATGCCGTCTTTTTTGAGCGCCGAGACAGGCACTATATCCTTAAACGGAAAGAGACGCGAATATCGAGCCATAATGGGGAGAAGTTCCTGCTTCGGGACAAGGTCTACCTTGTTTATAACGAGGATGACCGGGCATTCGAGCCTTTTCAGGTTTTCTATCAGAAAATCTTCTCCCTTCTCCTTTTTCGCATCGATGAGGCAAAGGACGCAGTCAACCTCGCTCAAGGCCGAGAGCGCCTCTTTCACCATGAATTCGTTAAGCAGCCCCTTTGCCCTGTGCAGGCCCGGGGTGTCTATAAAGACGATCTGGGCGTCTTTTAGATTCTTAACCCCCCGTATGACGTTCCGAGTCGTCTGGGGCTTTTTGGAGACAATCGAGACCTTCTCGCCCACGACCGCGTTCAGAAGGGTTGATTTGCCCACGTTGGGACGGCCTATTATGGCTGCGAAACCGGATTTGAAAGGCATGGGGAAAGGATAACATTAAGAGAGGGGGGGTGTAAAGGGGGCTTACGGCCTTGACCGGGGGCGAGGATTGTGTTATATTGTCTTACAGAGGGATAATCTTATGAGAGAGACCATCACAATAAGTCTTCCGTCCGAACTCAAGAAGAAACTCGCCGAGGCGACAAGGAGCGAACACACAAACCGCAGCGACATCGTGCGCGAGGCGCTGCGCCAGTACTTTGCGCGCGAAGAGTTCAGGAGGCTGCGCCGGATAATGGTGCCAGAGGCCGAGCGCCGCGGCATCTTTACCGACGAGGACGTCTTCCGTAAAATCTCGTGAAGGTCCTCTTCGACACGAACGTCCTCATAGCGGCCTTCCTTACACGCGGATTGTCGAACGAGGTCTTCGAACACTGCCTTTCAGAACACACCATCTGCACATCCGAATGGATACTCGATGAACTGGAGGGGAATCTCAAGGGCAAACTGAAATTCCCTCCTGCGAAAGCGGAAAATATCGTCCTCTTTCTCCGTAAAAACACGCTGATGGCCGCGACCCGTCCCCTGAAAGAAAAGGCCTGCCGCGACCCCGACGACGACAACGTGCTTTCGGCCGCGCTGGCCGTTGAAGCGGACTGCATAATATCCGGAGACGGCGACCTCCTGACGCTTCAAAAATTCCGCGGCATCCGCATAATATCGCCTTCCGGGTTCTGGGAGTTTGAGGCTAAAGGAAGATAAAGGGGGGGAGGGTGGTTTTAACGCCCCGTTCAATTCATGCACGCCTATTTCATCCCCGTCCTTAAACTCTTAAGCACGGCGAATGTGAGTTGGCTCGCCATCTCAACTATTTCCTCCTCCATCTTCACCGTCCTCTTCCTTCTCTTGCCGGCCTTGCCATGATGATAGTAATGGTGCGCCAGTTCGTGGAGCAGGGTTTTCACCCTTTCGCCATCATCGGGCAGGCTGTGATCGGATAAATATATCACCTTTTCGTCTATGTCGTAACATCCCGTATCACAGGAGCACTTCCTATCCCTGCAATATTCTACCGGGACGGGAGACGACCTGATTATCATGTCATATAAGGCGCCCGGGTCCGCTTTCTTGCGTCTTCCGAATATCCCGGACAGGAAATTCATACCAGTCCTTCTTTTCAAAGCCCTTTTCCTCCTTACTCACCCTGTCTTAAACTTCACCATGGAAATTATTTCTCCCGGCACTCTATGACCCATGTCTTTGTCGTATGTCCTCTCCAGAAACTCATATCTGATAACTTATGCCGCGCTAAAACCCTATCGCGGCCGCGCGTTTTCAAAAGCCCGTGGATGCAGTCTGGGTCGTGAAATTTCTCTCCACGAATCTGACGGCGTCCCCGTATGTCTCGGCGACCGGGACTCCTCTTTTTAAAGACAATAATTCCGCGGTTCGGTGTATTTCCTTTATATGGGCGCCGGTGAACTTTTTCCCGCAGCAGAATTCCGGTTCCACCGGCGCGTCTTTGAAATAAAGGGCTACGAGCCGCCTTATCTCGCCGTCGGTCGGCAATTCTATCCTGAACTTCCGGTTGAACCTGACGGGCCGGTTGGCTATGGCCCTGTCCGGATGCTCGATGTAGTTGGTCGTGGCTATGAACACCATGCCGTCCTCCCTTTCATAGAGCCCGGATATAAACTGCAGGAAGTCGGACAGATGGGAGTTCAACACATGTTCTCTGTCCTGCCCGATCGAATCAATATCCTCGAATATCACGATGCATCGCCCGAAAAAAGTGGTCAGGAATTCGCTGAACATCGCATAGTCCACTCTGGCTGTCACAAAACAGGTTGAATACCCCTCTTTGAGCGCCTCGTTTATTACGGCCTGGCATATCATGGACTTTCCCGTGCCGGGGTCTCCGTGGACTATTATCCCGTTGTTGCCTTTGATGCTTTTAAGATGGAATATCGTGTTGTCAAAGATGTCCTCTTTCATGGCCCCGTCCAGCACTATGTCATCGAAGGTGATGGAAGGCGGCTTCTTGAGCAAACAGCAAAAATCCGTGCCGTGGTCCATGCCTACGACCTGGATGTGTTTATTCCTCAGGGGGTTGTTCTCGCGGATTTCCTTCTTGAGGGTCTCCACGAGCCCGCCGATGTCGTGGTTGCTGTATATTGAATTTGTGCCGTCTTTGTTGTCCGTCGAATAAACAAAAATCCTGCCGTTGACGGCAAAAATTATTCTTCCACGGGTTAATATCTCCGCGCGGCGGCCGTAGTCATACTCGAATTCCGTGCTTCCGAGTCTTTCTTCACGAAGGTCGCTGGAGATGCCTTTCATGTATTTCTGGATTGTGTAACTTATGACTTTGAAAGAATATAAGCCGCTTGCGGACCATGTGTAGGTATGGCACGACGGCCCAACGCTTATTTTAGCCTTTTCTATTTCTCTTTCCACCTCTTCTTCGTCTTCGCCGTCTTCGACCCATTCGTCTTCAAGAACCGTGCCTTCGACCCATCTGCCGTATCTCCTCATCTTCTTCCTCCCTGTAGAAATTTTACGGCAATGATAATACAGGCAGGTGACAAAGGTGTGTCAGTGGGGGATAACCGCTTGGAATGGATTGGTTTCAGAGGGCGCTTTACGCTTCCTCTGACGGGAGGGGGTAAAAGGGGAGGGTGGAAAATTTTGGCGGGTGGAGCCTAACCTACGGGACTACGTCCTGTTTTCCCCGTGCCAGGATTCCCTTTATGGCAGAATAGGTTCTATAACCGGCCATGCAGAACAAAACAATCCATACCAGACAAAACTGGCCGATCCATATACGGTACAGCAATTCATCCATGACCATGTCGTTGAACGGCGCCCTGACGGTTATCATTTCTACCTCTTTTGGGTCGGCGCACCCTCAAGTCCTTCCCCCGTGACCTTCCATAATCATCCGATATAAAACGGCGTTGGTGTAAATGTCAGTACGAATATTGCCAGCGCCAGAACGCTCATCGCCTCTCTCCGGACTGAAAGCGGGGTATGCGCGTCAACTACCGGCGGGTGGCTTATTCCGGCGAATGCCGCCGTGAGGACGCCCCATACAAGCCACCCCGGCCATATAAAAATGCCAAAGAGAACGAGTAATGAAGCCGCCGCCATTGAAACAGCCCTGTGAATACGTCCGAGGGTTGCGTAGCAGACATGCCCGCCATCACTCTGGCCTATTGGCATAAGGTTGATAAAGGTTATATAAAGCCCTGTCCAGCCGGCAAAACCCACCGGATGGAGAAAGAGTTCGCTTCCGCCGGGGATCTTGCCGAGGATTAAATAAGAAAGCAACTCGAATATCAGGGGGGCGCCCAAATTCAGGGCTTCTCCGGAGGGCTTGGGCCCCACATGCGAGAGTCTAAGCCCCCATGCCGTTATAATGACGGCGGCAATGAAACCGGCAAGGGGGCCTGCCGCGCCTATGTCCACGAGGGCATTCCTTGTGTTTATACGGGATTTCGATTCTATTACGGCCCCGAAAGTCCCTATCATCGGCGGGATTGGAGGGCCGGGGATGAAAAAAGGCAGCGAGGACGGCGTCCCGTGGCGTCTGGAAGCGAAGTAATGCCCCATCTCATGGGTCCCGAGGATAAAAAGTAGCGAGGCCGAAAACGGAATGCCTCTCAAAAGCCCGCCGGGATGCTTTAAGGGGTTAACGCCATCAAGAAATGCCCCGGTGATTACGGTGGTAAATACCGTGAGCATGAAAAAAAACATCGGAAGGATAATGGAAACCGTTTCACGCTGTCTGTGACCTTCATGCCCGTCCATGGCTTGAACA
>JACRCB010000038.1 GCA_016219165.1 Deltaproteobacteria bacterium
CCCCGTTGGCCCGGTACTGGCCATTACCCCATTTAACTTCCCCTTAAACCTCGTAGCCCACAAGGCCGCCCCTTCCATGGCGTGCGGGAACCCCGTGATTGTAAAGCCCGCGTCCAAGACCCCTCTTACGGCCCTCATCCTCGGGGAGATAATCACGGAGGCCGGCTGGCCCGAGGGCGGGGTGAGCGTAGTTCCCTGCGAAAACGCACTCGCGGAAAAGATGGTTGTTGATGAGAGGATAAAGAAACTGTCGTTTACGGGCAGCGCCTCGGTCGGATGGCGTTTGAAGGGCATGGCCGGAGGAAAGAAAGTAACGCTCGAACTCGGAGGGAACGCGGGGGTGATTGTTGATGAGGACAGCGATGTGGAATCAGCCGCAAAAAGGTGCGTTGCCGGGGCGTTTTCCTATGCGGGGCAGATATGCATATCGGTCCAGAGGATATATGTCCACAAGAATATCTTTGAAAGGTTCAAGGAGACGTTTCTCGAAAATGAGGGGGCGCTCAGGCTCGGAGACCCCTTGGACGAGGAAACGGACGTAGGCCCCATGATAGAGGAGGCCGCGCTTAAGAGGACCGAGGCGTGGGTAAAAGAGGCCGTTCAAGAAGGGGCGATGGTATTGGCCGGAGGCATGAGAAAAGGGAATTTCTTTCTCCCCACCGTCCTTACCGGGACAAGGCCGTCCATGAAGGTATGCTCCGATGAGGTCTTTGCCCCTGTTACCACCCTCGAGGCGTTCGATAGATTTGAAGAGGCGGTGGATAGGGTAAACAGTTCCCTTTACGGACTTCAGGCCGGTATCTTTACAAACGACATAAAGAAGGTATTTTACGCCTTTGAGAAACTCGATGTCGGAGGGGTCATTGCCGGCGATATTCCCACCTACAGGGCGGACAATATGCCCTACGGCGGGGTTAAGATGAGCGGGTTCGGGAGGGAAGGGGTAAGGTACGCGATAGAGGAGATGACGGAAAGGAAGATTCTGGTTCTGAACCTTTCATGAGCCTATCGCTTTTGGGATTTTGACAGCCGCGATACCGTTTCGAAGCGGGTGGAAGAGCGTTCCGTTCAAAAAAACTTCTTGCCTTTTGCTTTTTAGTGATATATTGTATACTGTATACACAAAATAAACCCAGGAATATGGAAAGGAGGGAAGAGAATTGGCGCTTAAAATTACCGATGATTGTGTTGCGTGCGGGGTGTGTCTGCCGGAGTGTCCGGTGAATGCAATAAGCGAGGGGGACCCGATTTACGTTATAGACCCCAAGGTCTGCGTGGAGTGCAAAGGGCACTACGATTCGCCGAAGTGCGCCGAGGTCTGTCCCACGGATGCCTGCGTGTCTGCCTGAGAGTTCCGTGGCCCGGCGGATGGGATTCGACATGTGATTTAACATGGAACATGACAGCCGTCTTTAAAGGCGACTGCGCCTTCTTACAGGGCGTAATATATAGCGGGGCATAGGATATGAAAGAATTTGCCGTATTCTGGGGTTGCACAATCCAGGCGCGGTTCCCTTTTCTCGAGAAATCCGTGAGGGTTGTGCTAAAAGGGATGAATCTTCCCTTCAGGGACATGGACGGCTTTACCTGCTGTCCCGAAAAGTCCCTCGTAAATAACATAGACCACGGGCTTTGGCTTCTTACCGCCGCAAGGAACATATCGCTCGTGGATAAGGAGGCAGTAGACCTCGTAAGCCCGTGCACCGGATGTGTCTCCAACCTCGCCACCGCAAAAGGGGAAATCCTCTCGAACCCCCGTAAGGAAGGCGAGATAAACTCCCTTCTGAAAGAGGTGGGGAGGGAGTTCAAAGGGACCTCGAGGCTCTACCACCTCGTTCCGTTTTTTCATGACGAGGTCGGAATACAGAAGATAAAGCAGAGTATAAAGAGGGACTTCAGCGGCATGCGGTTCGCCGTCCACTACGGATGCCATATGATGAGGCCCTCTCATTCGCTTAAAAACGACGACCCTCTGGAGCCTAAAAAATTCGATAACCTTATAAGGGCGCTCGGAGGGGAGAGTGTGGAATACTCTACGAAACTCATGTGCTGCGGACAGGGGCTCGACAGGGTCGACCAGCACGACCGTGCCCTCCAGATGGCGAGGGTAAAATTGAGGGAACTTAAAAACACGGGCGTGGACGCGATGGCCCTTTGCTGTCCGTCGTGTTTTCTGCAGTTCGACAACAACCAGCATCTCATGGAAAAAGAAGGGGAGAGGTTCAATGTCCCCGTCCTTTATCTGACGGACCTCATGGGGCTTGCTATGGGATATACGCCGCAGGCTTTGGGGCTTGACGGCCACAGGGTCGACACGGAACCCTTCCTCAAGAAGTGGAAGGAAATTTCCTCAAGGCCCTCTGCCGCGGCGGCGTTTTCGGAAGGGATGAAAAAGGAAGGGTCTTTCATTTGATTGCCCGGCACCACTTTGGACAGGGCTTCCTCCATAACATTCAAAGCCAACGTGTCCAAAGTGGTGCCGGGCGCGGGAGTTAGAGATGTTCGACATACACCTTGATTTCGACCTTCTCGAAAAATGCAATAGATGCGGGGCATGCTACGATATATGTCCCTCCTGCCTTAACATAGACGGCTATGACCCGAGGGCGGTCATAAAGGATATACTTAACGGGAACGCCGGCAGGTGGCTTACATCGGTCCATATCTATCAGTGCCTTGAGTGCCACCATTGCCTCGAGATATGCTATCAGAACTACGGGTTCGAGAACGCCATGACCGCAATGAGGCTTAGAGCCGCGAGGCAAGGTATCCACCCCCCCCAGGTAAGGAGGGGGTGGGACATGTTCGTAAAGACATCGAGGCTCGGAGAACCTTCCCTTGCGGCAAGGAAGAAACTGGGGCTTCCAGAGCCCCGGGAATCGGGCAAGGAGGAGTTTCTTAAACTTCTTGAGGTTTACAGGATGAGGAGGCACGGCCCTTCGCCCTGCCTTCGGGAGCGATAAGGATGGACCACGATTACGAGAAAGACATATCCGGCTGCGGCCTCACCGGGATTATAAGCAAGAAGAAAAAAAGGCTCGGCGGCCATATCATAAAAAAATCGCTCTGCCTCATGACCGACAGGGGTAACGGCCTCGGCGCGGGTTTTGCCGCATACGGCATATATCCGGAGTTCGAGGACTGCTATGCATTGCACGTCATGTACGACTACGCATCGAGTAGAATGGAGGCGGAGGAGTATATAAAGACGAACTATGACGTCGAACGGATAGAGGAA
>JACRCB010000041.1 GCA_016219165.1 Deltaproteobacteria bacterium
CTTCAACTCCCGTAAGCTCATGTAGATAATGTCCTCTCCGGCCATAATCTCCTCCCTTCAAAGGGGAAAATTATAGCCATTCAATAGGACATTTCTACTTTGCTACTTTAGGACATTATCATTTTGCTGTAACAGGGTTTTTACAGGTACGGGAATGTATTAAGGTTTCCACCGGCGCCCGCGTTTTATAAAGAGGATGATGAGGGCGCCGGAGAGGAACCCGCCTATGTGCGCATACCACGCTATCCCCCCTCCGCCAACGGAACTTATGAGTTGAAAGAAAAACCATATTCCGAGGAACACTACCGCCGGGACCCTCACGATCTGGACAAAAATGAAGAAATATACGAGGGTTAAAACTTTCGCCCCGGGAAAAAGCAGGAAGTATGCCCCCATAATCCCGGCAATGGCCCCGCTCGCCCCGATAAGGGGGAGTGTGGAGCCGGGGTTGAGCATTATATGGGTGAGGCTTGCGATAGCGCCCGTAAAAAGGTAGAAAAGGATGAACCTGAAGTGCCCAAGGACATCCTCTATATTATCCCCGAATATCCAGAGATAGAGCATATTGCCGAGGAGGTGCAAGATGTTGGCGTGGACAAACATTGCGGTTAAGACGGTAAACGGCAATGGGACGAAATCCCCCGGATACACGTCGGCAAATCTGGTTATCTCGTACGGTATGGCCGCGGTTTTGTATATAAAGACTTCCATCCCCTCCGGACCGAGGGTTGCCTGGAAGGAAAATACAATGATGTTCGCCGCTATGATGAAGACCGTAACAAAGGGAAAACTCCGGGTGGGACTGTCGTCTTTAAGGGGTATCATCGGGATTGAACCTGTATAATTATATACACGGAAGGGCTCTCTCTTGACAAGGGTTTTTTCTCTGCTAACGTCTACCGGAGGACCCCATAGGACCCCATCGAAGAACTTACGGATTCCGTATCCGGAATCCTTCGGGAAGGACGTTCGTCCGAACCTTCTTCACAAAAAGGTTTTTCAGGAAAGGAGTGTGTATGGATAGAAAAGGAATTGTGACGTTCAAGGGCCGGGGGCTTACGCTTGCCGGCAGTCCGGTTGTGGCGGGGACGATGGCGCCGGATTTCTCGGTCCTCGACAATAACTTAAAGGAGGTAAGGCTCGGGGATTTCAGCGGGAAGGTGAAACTCATAAGCGTAACCCCCTCGCTGGACACCCCGGTCTGCGATATACAGGCACGAAGATTCAACGAGGAAATGGTCAATCTCTCTCAAGATGTGGTGGTTTTGAATATAAGCATGGACCTGCCTTTTGCCATATCGAGATTCTGCTCCGCCGCAGGCATAGATAAGGTTAAGACCCTCTCGGACCATAGGGACGCCTCGTTCGGCATGGCCTACGGGGTTTTAATAAAGGAGCTGAGGCTGCTTGCCCGTTCGGTCTTTCTTATAGACGCGGACGGAACGGTCAGATACACGGAGATTGTCCCTGAACTTACGGAACATCCGGATTATGAAAAGGCGTTGAAAGAAACGGAAAAACTTAAGCCGGCATTAAGGCGGCGTCCGTGAGTTCCACCCCCTGCGCGTCTTGCAATTTCCCGTAACGCAACTATACTTTTTCATGTATGGGCGGGAAAGAACCGGGTTAAACCGAAAAAGGGAGAAAAAAATGAAGGTTCTCGTCGTTTATTATTCGATGTACGGCCATATACACCGTATGGCGGAGGCCGTGGCCGAGGGGGTAAAAGAGGTTAAGGGCGCCGAGGCGGCGCTGAGAAGGGTTCCGGAAACACTCTCCGAAGAGGTCGTTAAGAAGATGGGAGCGTCCGAGGCGCAGAAGACAATGTCCCACATCCCCATATGCACCACGGACGAACTCCCCGCCGCGGACGCCGTCATCTTCGGCACCCCTACGAGGTACGGGAACATGTGCGGGCAGATGAAACAGTTTATAGACGCAACCGGAAAACTCTGGGCGAGCGGGGCGCTGGTGGGCAAGGCGGCGAGTGTTTTTACAAGTTCCGCCACCCAGCACGGGGGGCAGGAATCGACCATACTTTCCTTCCATGTGCCGCTTTTGCATCTGGGCATGGTAATCGTGGGGCTCCCGTATTCATTTCAGGGGCAGATGCGCATGGACGAGATAACGGGCTGCTCCCCGTACGGCGCGTCTACCATCGCCGGGGGGCAGGGAGAAAGGATGCCTTCCGAAAACGAGCTTTCCGGAGCGAGATTCCAGGGCAGATGGGTCGCCACCATCGCCTCAAGGCTTTCCCGGAAATAGGCCGAGAAAGCGGTTTGGACGGCAGGCAGAAGCCTCGTCCCGCTTCGAGAGGTTTCTTGCCTCAAAGGGTTTCCGGAGGGGGTGCGGGGAGACCTTTAAGGAATCTCTGAAAAAAGCATTTCTGGGGGAAACTTTCTGTAGAGAAGTTTCCCCCAAAGCCCCCATCAAAGACTTTTAGTTCCCGCGAAAACCCCCATTTTACGGTGGTTTTCGCGGGAAGAACTGAAAATTTTTGGAGAGAGTTTGAGAGAACCTTTTTATAAA
>JACRCB010000049.1 GCA_016219165.1 Deltaproteobacteria bacterium
CTTGAGGCTCCGGCAACTGTTCGGGTTTATCAGGTAAGGAACGTGGCGACCCTTGCTCATTCACGGTCTTTTTAACCAAGGCGCATTACGGTCTGCCACGTTCTGTAATACGTTATATGGCAAAGTCTAACATACAAGGCGTAGTATCATCTACGCCGCAGTGACGAGCCGGGGTACCCACGCCAAGCGTGGGTCGGACAACGCAGCAGATGGACTTTTTCAGCAGCCTGCTAAATGCGTTCTTTTACGAGGCCGTCAATAACCGATGGGTCTGATAGTGTGGATATGTCGCCGAGTTCTCCGGTATTGCCGCCGGCTATTTTTTTTAATATCCTCCGCATTATCTTGCCGCTGCGGGTCTTCGGAAGCCCCGTTGTAAACTGGAGTTTATCCGGCTTTGCGATGGGGCTTATCGTTTTTCTTACGTGGTCTAAGAGTTCGTCCTTAAGTTCTTCCGACGGTTCAATCCCCTCTTTAAGCACCACATAGGCGTAGAGCCCCTCTCCCTTCACCTCGTGGGGGAAACCGACGACCGCGGCCTCCGAAACTGTATGGTGCGCCACAAGCGCGCTCTCAACCTCCGCCGTGCCGAGCCTGTGGCCCGAGACGTTAACCACATCGTCTATCCTTCCCATGAGCCACCAGTCCCCGTCCTCGTCCACCCTTGCGCCGTCGCCCGTAAGGTAATATCCGGGGAAACGGCTGAAATAGACTTCTTTTATGACCCTGTTTGCGGGGTCTCCGTAAGTGCCTCTAATCATCCCGGGCCACGGCCTTTCTATTACGAGGTATCCGCCCTCGTTTACCTTTGCATCCTTTCCGTCTTCGGTCAATACCCGCGGTACTACGCCGAAAAAAGGCCTCGATGCTGAGCCCGGTTTAAGCGCCATGGCCCCGGGAAGGGGGGTTATGAGTATGCCCCCGGTCTCGGTCTGCCACCATGTATCTACGATTGGCAATCCGCCGCTTCCTACGACCTCATGGTACCAGACCCATGCCTCCGGGTTTATCGGCTCCCCAACGGTGCCGAGAAGCCGCAGTGTTTTAAGGTTGTGCCTCCTTACCCATTCGTCCCCGTACCTCATAAGGGCCCTTATGGCGGTGGGCGCGGTATAGAAGGTGTTTACCTTGTGTTTATCCACAATCTCCCAGAACCGGTCCGGAGCCGGGTACGTGGGTATGCCCTCGAACATGAGAGACGTCGCGCCCATTGAAAGAGGGCCGTAGAGTATGTAGGTATGCCCCGTAATCCACCCTATGTCCGCGGTGCAGAAAAATATATCCTCGTCCCTGTAATCAAAGACCCATTTGAAGGTAAGCGCCGAGTATACGAGATACCCCCCCGTTGTATGGAGAACCCCCTTCGGTTTTCCGGTCGAGCCGCTCGTATAAAGTATAAAGAGGGGGTCCTCCGAGTCCATCTCCTCCGGCGGGCAATCGTCCCCGGCCGCGGACATTTCCTCGTGCCACCATGCGTCCCTTCCCTCTTTCATCTTTACTGAAGCCCCGGTCCTTTTTACGACCAAAACCCTTTTAACGCCGGGGCATCTTTCCAGGGCTTTATCCGCATTCTCCTTGATGGGCACGGGTCTTCCGCCCCTTACCCCGCCGTCCGAGGTTATAAGGAATGCCGAGGAAGAGTCGAGGATCCTGCCCTGGAGGGATTCGGAACTGAAGCCCCCGAATACGACGCTGTGGATGGCGCCGAGCCTTGCGCAGGCGAGCATCGCCATCGCGAGTTCCGGTATCATCGGGAGATAAATGGTTACGCGGTCGCCTTTTTTTACCCCGTTTTTCTTTAAGACGTTGGAGAGCCTGCGCACCTCCCATGCGAGTTGCTCGTAGGTGTAGGTCTTATAACTCCCGTCGTCCCCCTCCCAGACGATTGCGGCCTTGTTCCTTGCGGCGGAGGTTAAGTGGCGGTCGAGGCAGTTAAACGAGGCATTGAGTTTGCCGTTTATATACCATTTGACAAAGGGTTTTTTAAAATCCCATTCGAGGACCTTATCCCACTTCTTACTCCATGTGATTATATCCGCCATCCTCCCCCAAAACCCTTCGGGGTCTTCGAGCGATTCCCTGTAAAGGGAGTTATACTCCTTGATGCTCTTTATGTGGGCCTTTTCTGCAAAGCCCGCAGGCGCGGGAAAGGCCCTCTTTTCGGCGGAGAGCACCTCTATAATTTTTTCAACGGCCGGTTTTTTCCGCATGGTATTAAAAGATACATCAGTCCCAAGCAGGTGTCAAGCAGGCGTATTCCTTGAATAAACAGGGCGAATATGTTAACAATATGACAGTTGAGGCAAGATTCGGGGTTTAAAAGTTTATGAACCATTGGACAAAATTAAGTATTGAATACGCAAACCAGAGGAGCTACTTGGACGATTTATTCCAAGTGTATCCAACCATCCCCGAAGGGATTCGTGATATTGACGGCGGACTTTGGAAAGGAATCGAAAAAGCTTTTGCAAAGCGTGATAATGTTGCTCTTTTTGAAAATATTCTAAAACTCGATTTGTTTCCAATCAAGGATTCGTATGTTGCCTATCTTAAGAGAGACAAAGAAGCACTGAAACGCAATCCCGCAACAGTCGCACGTCTTTGCGGTCGTTTGTATGAAATGGGACTTGATGAGATTTATTCGCGCTCGTCTGAACCAAAAGAAACAAATCGTCAGATCGGCCCGCTTTTCAAACGCTGGCTCAAAAAGAAATCTTTAGGTATTGAACCGGTAAAACTTGATGAATTTCTGAAAGCCAAAGGAAATGCCGTTTTAGACGCAAGCTACGCAGAAATGATTGCATTTGCGAAATAACGCCTAAATTACAAACATAACATAGGATTGGATTTTATCGGTCGCTTCAATGGAAAGTATGTTATTGGTGAGGCAAAGTTTTTAACTGATTTCGGCGGACACCAAAACGCTCAATTTAACGACGCTATCGCCACTATTAAAACGAAA
>JACRCB010000048.1 GCA_016219165.1 Deltaproteobacteria bacterium
GGGGCACGCCGACTTTGCGCCGAGAAACACGGTCGAGGTCGGACTCCTTGCATATCTTATGGAGAGGTTCGGGCATGTAAGTTATGAGAGGGTTATTTCAGGGCCGGGGCTTAAGAACGTCCACGATTTTCTCCTCTCCGGAGGCTGCGTTGCGGAGAGGATAAAAAAGAGGTTTGAAAAAGAGCCGCCTTCCGTTGTCATAACCGATGAGGGGGAGAGAAAAGGGGGAGACCCGGCCTGTGTCGAGGCGCTTAATCTCTTCGTTTCCATACTCGGGGCCGAGGCGGGCAATCTCGCATTGAAATCTCACGCGGTCGGCGGGGTGTTTATCGGAGGCGGGATAGCCCCCTCGATTACCAAGACGCTCCGGGGAGAGGTCTTCATGGAGGCATTTCTGGATAAGGGCAGGTTCAGGGAGTTCCTCTCAAAGGTCCCGGTAAGTGTGCTGCTGAACCCGGAGGCCGCGCTTCTGGGCGGGGTGCTCTTCGCCGCGGCGATGTTGCCGGGGAATCCTTCCCCACCAACCCGCTAAGGGGCGGCTTACCTTGCCGCCCTTACGTTTGTGTGGCATCTTGCGCAGTTATAAAGGGGGAACGCCTTCGGGGAGTTATGGCAATTAGGGGAGCCGCAGAACTGCCCGTCCATGTTCCTTTTCATCGATATGTCGTTTGCGCCGTGTTTATCCTTGAATATCTTGGGATGGCAGTCCGCGCACTTATATAGTTTCTCATGGGCGGCGTGGGGGTATATGACCGGGCCCACACCGGCCTTTTTCAAACTCTCTATCTTATCGTCCAGCCTTATGTCGCCTGGACCGGCGGCATATATGGCATGGGCCTGCAGGAAGAGGAAAAGGAGCACCGCCATGGCAGTCCTTAACATCCTCTTGCCGGCCCACTTCTCAATAGTCTGCCGCCGGCATGGTTGGCAGGGACTTCCGGCCATTACTTACTTCGACGCCCCCTTCGGAACCGTGTGACAGCGGTTACAGTCGGTGAGAGGGAAGGAGACCTTTCCGTGGCATCTTCCGCACCACTGCCCCTGGGCTATCTCCGTCATGAACATCTTGTTCTGGCCCTTTGCCGGGACGAATATCTTGGGGTGGCAGACCTCGCACTTAAGCCACCATGTGTGTATCCAGTGGGGGTACCTGACGTCGTTAACAAAGTCGCTCTTTGCGGTTATGATTATATCGAGGTCGAGCGGGGGCATCTCTTCATCGTTCGGGTCGAGGGACCACCGCGGCTTTACCATGTTGGACTTTACGAGTTTCGCCCAGTCTATGAGGCCGTATTTATCCCTCGGCAACCTCGTATCGGTGAGCGCCTGCGGGTGCCATCCCATGCCGATTTTGTAATACTGGCTTGGGGGTTTTGTAGAGTCTCCCGTGCCCGCGAGTTTTCCTGAGGTGTCAAGGTACAGAATGCTCGACGGGTCGCCCGGGTCGAGTATGGGGGTTGCCTTTCCCGGCGCCTGCTGCGCTGGGGGGGCCTTCTCCTCCGCGCTTATCGCGTCCGCCGCATACCAGAGGCAGGCGGCAAAAAACATCAAAAGAAATGCCTTCAGATAGAATCTATGTTTAAATGGCGCAGTCATCGGAATTCCTCCTTGTCAGAAAATAGCCTATTGGCCCTGATATGAATGACATCTGTCACAATAGATTGGTTCCCATGCAATGAGACCGTTGTGACACTTGCCGCAGAATTCCCCCTCCATTATCTTCTTCATTGTGATGTCGTTTGCGCCAGCCTTAAGTATGAATATGTCCTCGTGACAGACCTTGCATTTGAATCTTATCCTGTGGAACCAGTGCGGGAACATGACAGGTTTAACCCCGGCCTTCTGCATACTCTCAATTTTGCTCTTCAGGATTATATCGGCGTACTCGGCAGATACCGGATGGGCCGCCGCAAGAAGGGCAATTATAGCCAGGAGGGGGAGGAGCAATGCTATCTTTTTCATTTACTTGCCTCCTTCTGATTGGTGTTTTTCTTCGTACCCAATGCCAGTGTGTTTGTAATTATAAGATATGGCGGCGCTTTGTCAAGGTAAAAATTAAACCGTTTTAATGGATTGAAAACAGCCCCTTTGTATGATATAAGATGTCGTTTGCGGTTTCAATGAAAACGCCGGGAAAAAGGAGATAACTCTTTGGAAACTTTGGGAAATTGGAGAAGGAGTTGTTACTGCGGGGAGGCATCTCCTTCCTTTATGGGCGCGCAAGTCATCCTCATGGGCTGGGTGCAGAGAAGGAGAGACCACGGGGGGCTGATATTCGTTGATTTAAGGGACCGTGAAGGCATAGTACAGCTCGTCTTTAACCCCGCGGAGGAACCCCTGACGCACGAAAAGGCGCATACGATAAGGTGCGAGTACGTAATCGCGGTAAAGGGTACGGTATCAAAGAGGCCCGTGGGCACGGAGAACCCCTCGCTTAAGACGGGCGCCGTCGAGATAAAAGTCAAAGACCTTAAGATACTTACCGAGGCCGCGGCGCCCCCTTTCCTGATAGAGGATTCTACGGACGCCGGGGAGGATGTAAGGCTTAAGTACAGGTATCTCGATTTAAGAAGGCCCGGCCTGCAGAAAAATCTCATAATCCGTCACCGCGTCTGCCTGAGCGCGCGCGATTATCTTTCAAAAAACGGATTTCTGGAGATAGAGACCCCGGTGCTTACAAAAAGCACCCCTGAGGGGGCGAGGGATTTCCTTGTCCCGTCGAGGCTTAACCCGGGACATTTCTATGCGCTCCCGCAGTCCCCGCAACTGTTTAAGCAGATACTGATGGTCTCGGGCTTCGACAGGTATTTCCAGATTGTGAAGTGCTACAGGGACGAAGACCTGAGGGCGGACCGTCAGCCCGAATTCACGCAGATAGACCTCGAGATGAGTTTCGTGGACAGGGAGGACGTGATGGGCTTGAGCGAGGGCCTTCTCTCCCATATATTCAAAGAGGTGATGGGTGTCGAGCTAAAAAATATTCCGAGGATGACCTACGAGGAGGCCGTGGGAAGGTACGGGCTCGACAAGCCCGATGTAAGGTTCGCACTGGAACTCAAGGATGTGACGGACGCGGTGCGCGCCTCCTCTTTCAAGGTTTTTTCCGACGCCATTTCGAAGGGCGGGATAGTAAAGGCCATCTGCGTAAAAGGTGTTGAGTTCACCAGAAAGGAACTCGACGAACTTGCCGGGATTGCCTCCACCTTCGGGGGAAAGGGGCTTGCGTGGGTAAAGGTCTCTGGCGAGGGATGGCAATCCCCCATAGCAAAGTTCTTCGGCGAGGAGGACAGAAAACGGATAGATTCATGCGTCGGGGCGCGGGGTACCCATCCAAAGGATGGGTCGGGTGACCTCATACTTTTTTCGGCGGACAGGAAAGAGGTCGTAAATACCGTCTTGGGAATGCTCAGGGTTTTTCTCGGGAATAGGCTGAACCTCATACCGAAAGAGGGTTTCAGTTTTGTCTGGGTCACCGACTTTCCCCTCTTTGAATACGACGAGACCGAAAAAAGATACGTCTCGGTCCACCACCCGTTCACCTCTTTCCTGGACGAGGACGCGGAAAAACTCGAAACCAACCCGTTGGGTGTAAGGTCCAAGGCATACGACATGGTCTTGAACGGAGAGGAGATAGGGGGGGGCAGCATAAGGGTACACGGCCAGAAGGTCCAATCGAAGATATTCGATTTGCTGGGCATAGGGAAAGAAGAGGCCGGGGAAAAATTCGGCTTCTTATTGGACGCCCTTTCATTCGGGACCCCTCCCCACGGAGGGATAGCCTTCGGGCTCGACAGGATTATAGCGATAATGACGGGAAGCGACTCGATAAGGGACGTCATAGCGTTCCCCAAGACCCAGAGGGCCTTCTGCATGATGAGCGCGGCGCCCTCCGAGGTCGATAAAAAGCAACTCGACGAGTTGAGCCTTAAGGTGGTGAAGAAGGAATAGGGAAAAGTCATTAGCCGCATAAGCAATCAGAGAATTTCATAGCGCCCCCGATGAGCCACCAATCCTTCTGAGAGAACTGTTTCTGTCAACTTCCGGCGGACTTAACTAAAAATGACGTGGCCCGCCTAAAGAAGCTTCTTGATTTAGAGGTTGAACTTACTGGTAAGGGTGAGGAGGAGGCGTAATGGAAAGAAAAGAGGATAAGAGCGGCATCAACATCGATGTCAAATCCCTTTCCCACGCCAGCCTTGTTGAGGTCATTAAAGAACTCAGAGGCAGTAATTATCCCGGGTTGTTACGGAAGGCACAGAAGGAGTTGGTAGAACGGCTTAAACGGAAAGGGATTGATAACAAAAAGATTGCAGCCATTCTCATCGCCAATGTGTATGGAACGGCAAAAAAGAAGTTGATTGCCGAAGAGTGGGCGGAAGCGCTTGGGGTTACAAAGGAAAAGTTTCTTGAACTTATCGGGAAGAGGTAGAGGCCTTTCGCATCTTCGCCAGAGAGGATATTTCTTTTTCTTCGGTCTTAAGTAAAGCCTCAAGTAACCGTTTTGCCGGCTTCACGATAATTTCATGATGATAGCCTTCTTTTATTTCCAATGGGTTGGCAGTCTTTATGATTTTTTTCTTCATACTTTTTTACAATATTCTTATAGGTATAATAGCAAAAATTATAGCATATAATATATGTAATATCAAGACGCGTCAAGTATAAACGGAAGCCATGCCAAAAGATGCGCCCGGAATGGAAGGGCTGCCTATCCCCGCCATTGAAAAATCCCCGGGAGTGTGTTATAGAGTCTTTTCTTACGATAGACTTAAGAGAGACGAGATGAATCTTCTTAAAATATCCGACCTTGAAAAGGCCGCATTAGACGCCCTCATCGACAGGGCGGTTATTCTGAAGGCGAGGTCCGGCAAGGGCATACCCCATACCCCGCTTAAGGGAAAGACCCTTGCCCTCGTATTCGAAAAGCCCTCGACCAGGACCCGCCTCTATTTCGAGAGCGCACTGTATCAGTTGGTCGGGAATGCCTTATTCATAAGTACCGCGGACTCGCAGAAGGGCAGGGGTGAGCCGGTAAAAGAC
>JACRCB010000044.1 GCA_016219165.1 Deltaproteobacteria bacterium
GATGTTCAGGAAACTGCTCGATGAGGGCAGGGCCGGGGATAACGTGGGGTGTTTGCTTCGCGGGACGAAGAAAGAGGAAGTGGAGAGGGGGCAGGTCCTGGCAAAGCCCGGAAGCATCACGCCCCATACGAGATTCAACGGCGAGGTTTACATCCTGTCGAAGGAAGAGGGGGGCCGTCACACCCCGTTTTTTAACGGTTACAGGCCCCAGTTATACTTCAGAACTACCGACGTCACCGGGGTTGTGAAGCTGCCCGAGGGCACCGAGATGGTCATGCCCGGGGATAACATAAGATTTGAGGTCGAGTTGATAACGCCGATAGCCATGGAAGAGGGGCTCAGGTTCGCGGTCAGAGAAGGGGGAAGGACCGTGGGGGCAGGGGTTGTGACCAAGGTGATAGCGTAATTGTAAGGCTAAAAAGACCAAACAACATATAACGGTATTTATCATGAGAGAGATAATCACGCTGGCATGCACTGAGTGCAAGCGCCGCAATTATACGACGAAAAAGAATAAGAAGACCACGACCGAAAGGCTTGAGTTGAGTAAGTACTGCAAGTTCTGCAGGCATCATACCGCTCATAAGGAAACAAAGTAACAGACCGCTTTCCTATGCGTTATGCGCATGGGATTTGTTTCTCCGCCCTCGTCCAGCACCACTTTTGACACGCACGCCTCGCGGCGGCGCGGGGAGGAAGCCCTGTCCAAAGTGGTGCTGGGCGAGCCGGCGGGCATCGCGCCCCGCTTACGACGCAGGCGCGCATGACGGTATATGAGGTTATTTAGGCCAGTAGCTCTAACGGGAGAGCAGCGGTCTCCAAAACCGCGGGTTGGGGGTTCGAATCCCTCCTGGCCTGCCACTTACCCAGGAACCTTTCTACGGAAAGGTTCCTGCCCTCGGCTTCCCTTGGCTTCGCCAAGAGGCGAGCGCTCCCGGAAACTTTCAGGCAGGTGTTCTGAAAGTTTCCGGAGGGGGACGAGCGGGACTTGTTCCGTGAAAACGGGGGAAAGGGGGCGGGCGGGGTACCCATGCGAAGCATGGGTCGTGGAAAAGACCCGGTCCTTCACTTGTTCCGGTGTATTCTTTTTAACGGAAAGTCTTGCCCGGAAAAAAGGTTTTCGCGCCTTGATATTATGGAGAAGACAGAGAAGATAGAGAAGATAAAAGAATTTTATTCGGAGGCCAAGGCGGAGCTTAAAAAGGTTACGTGGCCGAGCCGCCAGCAGACCTTCAGCGCGACGTGGGTGGTTATCCTCATAGTAATCGCAATAGCCGTCTTCCTCGGTTTTGTGGACTTTGCGCTCTCCGGCCTCGTTAAATACATCTTACGTTAAGGGTTAGAGTCAATATGGCTAAAAAATGGTACGTAGTCCATACTTATTCCGGCTACGAAGAAAAGGTTAAGTCCGCACTCGAGGAAAAGATAAAGACCCTCGGAAAAGAGGATAAATTCGGAGAGGTGATAGTCCCGTCGGAAAAGGTCGTTGACATGGTAAAGGGCGTTAAAAAGACCGCGTCGAGGAGGTTTTTCCCGGGCTATATACTCGTAAACATGGAACTGACCGACGATACGTGGCATATCATAAAGGATGTCCCCAAGGTGACCGGATTCGTCGGCGGTATGAAGACCCCCCCGACCGTAAGCGAAGAGGAGATGAAAAAGATCACCCGTCAGATGGAGGAGGGCGCGATAAGGCCCAAACCGAAGGTTCTTTTCGAAAGGGGAGAAAACATCAGGGTCGTTGATGGGCCCTTTACAAACTTCGCAGGCATAGTGGAAGAGGTAAAACCCGAAAAGGGTAAACTCAGGGTGCTTGTAAGCATATTCGGCAGACAGACCTCCGTTGAACTGGATTTTGTCCATGTCGAAAAGGTATAAATAGATTAACTGGTTATATAGATAATTTAAAGTAAAACGAGAGGTATAAGGCATGGCCAAGAAAATTATAGCGCAGATTAAACTCCAGATCCCCTCAGGCAAGGCCAACCCCGCGCCCCCTGTCGGCCCCGCACTGGGCCAGCACGGGGTTAATATAATGGAGTTTTGCAAGGCGTTTAACGCGAAGACACAGAAAGAGGGAGATACGATAATCCCGGTCGTTATAACGGTCTACGCCGACAGGAGTTTCAGTTTCGTTACGAAGACCCCCCCCGCATCCACACTGCTCCTTAAGGCCGCGGGTGTCGAGAAAGGCTCGGGCGTGCCGAACAAAGATACGGTCGGGCAGGTTACGAGAAAACAGATAGAGGAGATAGCGAAGACAAAGATGCCGGATATTACGGCGTCGAGCCTTGAGGCGGCGGTCCGCACAATAGAAGGGACGGCAAGGAGCATGGGAATAAAGGTGGAGGGTTAAAGATAATGGCAGGGAAAAAATACGCGCTTGCAAAAGAGAAGGTCGAAGAAAGGGCTTACACCGTGGGAGAGGCGTTTAACCTCGCTTGTGGGCTTAAGACGGCGAAGTTCGATGAGACGGTGGATATGGCTGCAAGTCTCGGGGTCGACCCGAAGCAATCCGACCAGATGGTAAGGGGGTCGGTGGTTCTTCCCCACGGGACGGGAAAGGCGGTAAGGGTGGCGGTATTTGCAAAGGGCGAGAAGGAAAAAGAGGCGAAAGATGCGGGCGCGGAGACAATCGGCGGGGAGGACCTCGTAGAGAAGATAAAAGGGGGATGGTTAGACTTCGATATGGCCGTCGCCACCCCGGATATGATGGGGAGTGTTGGGAAACTCGGCAAGATTCTGGGGCCGCGGGGGCTTATGCCGAATCCGAAACTCGGAACGGTTACATTCGATGTCGGGAAGGCGGTTAAGGACCTTAAGGCGGGCAAGGTGGAGTTCAAGGTGGATAAAGAGGGCAACGCCCACTGCGTCCTCGGCAAACTATCCTTCGGGAAGGAAAAACTGGAATCCAACTTTACGGCCATTATTGACTCCATATTGAAGGCAAAACCTGCCTCGAGCAAGGGCACATACATTAAGAGTCTCCATATCTCCACCACGATGGGGCCTTCGATAAAGATAGATACTGCCGAGGTAAGGGATATTCATAAATAGTCTTGGGAAGCGTGTAATCCCGCCGCCCGGGATTAACTAAATCAAGTAAGGTCAGAGACAGCAGGGGCCGGGGCCCTTCTCTTTAACGGCGCTCAAGCGGCGGATAAAGAGAAGTCCCGGCTTAAAACTCCCTGCCGAGACCAGAGCAGATTTGCAATGGGACTCGGCATTTATCAACGGGGTTGACCAAGTTTTGTCTTTGACGGAAAGGAGGGAGAAGAGAGGGTGATGAGAAAGGAAGAAAAGGCGAAACTGGTAAATGAGTACAGGGAGAAGTTCAGGAAGGCGAATGCGGCCTTTATCACCGGCTATCAGGGGATAAAGGTAAACGATATAACCGACCTCCGGCGGACACTCAGGGATGCCGGGGTTGAGTTCAAGGTAATGAAGAATACCCTTGCCACTCTGGCGGTTAAGGACACTCCGGCCGAGGCGCTTTCAAAGGAGTTTGCCGGGCCGGTTGCCGTAGCCCTGAGTTACGGGGACGCTTCGGTTGCCGCAAAGAAACTCGCCAAGTTTGAGGAAGACCTCCCGGGGTTTAACCTCAGGACGGCCGTTCTCGGAGGTACGGTTCTCAAGGTTTCGGATATAAGGGGCCTTGCAAAACTGCCGCCGAGGGATGTGTTGGCGGCGAAACTTCTGGGTGTGATGAAGAATGTTCCCCGCTCTCTAATAGCGGTCTTGAGCGGGGTTCCGAAAAAATTTGTCTATGCCCTCAATGCGGTCAAGGGCGCAAAAGAGAAGGCTTCGTGACAGGCGCGTAAAAAATCCAACCCAAACAACATACAGGAGGAAGAAAAATGACACAGTTAACAAAAGCGGACGTTATAAAATATATCGAAGGCATGACGGTTCTTGACCTTGCGGAACTGGTGAAGGAACTGGAGGCTAAGTTCGGGGTAAGCGCGGCGGCCCCCGTGGCTGTCGCAGGCGTTGCGGCGGCCCCCGGTGCGCTCGTTGCCGAGGAAAAAACCGAGTTCAGGGTCATACTGAAATCTTCCGGGGCCGAAAAGATAAAGGTTATAAAAGAGGTGAGGGCCGTAACCGGGCTGGGGCTTAAAGAGGCAAAGGACCTTGTGGAAGGCGCGCCGAAGGCCATTAAAGAGGGCGTAAGTAAACAAGAGGCCGAGGATATAAAAAAGAAGGTCGAGGGCGCCGGGGCGCAGGTCGAGATAAAGTAATGACCCCGGCACCACTCTGGACACAAAGTCCAGAGTGGCGCCGGACGGAGTTCTCAATAAAGCCTCTAAAGTCAGTCTTGCGCCGGAAGATTCTATAAATAGTTTCCCTCAAGGGAAAAGGAGAAAAATATACATGGCGGGAACTCTTATAAACGGCCATTTATTAAGGAAGGATTATTCTCGCATAGGAAAGGTTATAGACTTCCCCGACCTGGTAGAGGTGCAGAAAAAATCCTTCAGTTTGTTTCTCCAGACCGATGTGAAGCCCGAGGACAGGTTGGATGCGGGGCTTCACGGGGTGCTTAAGGGCATATTCCCGATAAAGGACTTTTCTGACATCGCCTCGCTGGATTTTGTAAGGTATGAGCTCCTGCAGCCCAAATACACGGTTGCGGAATGTCTTGAGAAGGGGCTTACCTATGCGGCGCCGATAAAGATAGGGGTGCGGCTTACCGTGTGGGATAAGGACCCCGAGACCGGGGTAAGGAGGGTGAGGGACATAAAGGAGCAGGTGGTCTACTTCGGCGAGATACCCCTCATGACCGAGACGGGCAGTTTCGTGATAAATGGAACGGAGAGGGTTATAGTAAGCCAACTCCACCGCTCCCCGGGCGTTTTCTTCGAATACGAGAAGGGCAAGGGCTATGCCGGCAAGGTCCAGTTCACCGCGCGGGTCATCCCGTACCACGGCAGCTGGTTGGATTTCGAATACGACCAGAAGGACTGGTTATATGTGCGCATAGACAAAAGAAGGAAGATGCTCGCAACGATACTGCTTAAAGCGCTCGGCTATTCGATAGAAGAGATGCTCAATTACTTCTACCCCAGCGAGGAGATAGTCCTGGAGGGCAAGAAGATAATGAAGGGCATCGACCCTGTCTACATCGTGGGGCAGAAGGCGTCCCGCGACATAAAGGACCCCAAGACGGGCGAGATTATCGTAAAAAAGGACAGGAAGATAACCCGCCTCATTGCAAAGAGGCTTGTCGGCGCGGGGGTAAAACACATCCCGGTCGAGGTGGAGGACATAGCCGGCAGGATAGCCTCGCAGGACATAGTCGACCCGAAGACCGGCGAGGTGGTGCTCGAATGCAACCAGACCCTTACCCGCGAGATACTCGACGAGATATCACGCAGGAACATAGAGAGATTCAAACTCCTTTTTATAGAGGCCATTGGAGGGTTTTTCAGGGAGACCCTCTCAAACGACCGCATAGGCAATGATGAATCCCGTCCCGTCCACGAGTACAGGTCCGTCAATCCCGACGACCCCACAACCAACATGACGCTCAACGCAAGGATAGAGATATATAAAAGACTTAAGCCCGGCGAGCCCCCCACGGTCGAGACCGTAAATCAGTTCTTCCAGAATCTATTTTTTGTGCCGGAAAGATACGACCTGTCGAAGGTCGGGAGGCTTAAATTAAACAGGAAACTCGGGATAGACGTTCCCCTCGATGTAACGACCTTGAGGAAGGAAGACATCATGGGGGTTGTGAAGTATCTCCTGGGGCTCAAAAACGGACAGGGGACGATAGACGACATAGACCACCTCGGTAACCGCAGGGTCAGATGCGTCGGGGAGTTGCTGGAGAATCAGTACAGGATAGGGCTGCTCCGGATGGAGAGGGCGGTAAAGGAGAGGATGAGCCTTGGGGAGATTGAAACCCTCATGCCCAACGACTTCATCAACCCCAAGCCCGTGAGTGCGGTGATAAAGGAGTTTTTCGGCTCGTCCCAGTTGTCCCAGTTCATGGACCAGACAAACCCCCTCTCGGAGATAACCCACAAAAGACGTCTCTCCGCGCTCGGCGCGGGCGGGCTTACAAGGGAGAGGGCAGGCTTCGAGGTGAGAGACGTCCACGCAACCCACTACGGGAGGATATGCCCCGTAGAGACCCCCGAAGGGCCGAATATCGGACTTATCGTGTCTTTGAGCACCTACGCGCGCATAAACGAATTCGGTTTTGTCGAAACCCCGTACAGAAAGGTCATAGACGGAAAGGTTACGAGCCAGATAGCGTACCTCTCCGCGCTCGATGAGGAAAACCATGTCATCGCGCAGGCTAATGCGCCGTTGGATAAGGACGGATACTTCACGACCGAATTCATTTCGGCGAGGAAGGGCGGGGAGTTTGTCATGGCCAGGCCAGAAGAGATAACCCTCATGGACGTGTCCCCGAACCAGCTCGTGAGTGTGGCCGCGGCCCTTGTGCCGTTCCTCGAAAACGACGACGCAAACAGGGCCCTTATGGGTTCCAACATGCAGCGCCAGGCGGTGCCCCTCATAAAGACGGAGACCCCGCTTGTGGGCACCGGCATGGAGAGTGTCGTTGCCAGAGACTCCGGCGTTACCGTGATAGCGAAGAACCCCGGGGTTATTGAGAGCGTTGATGCGACCAGGGTTGTGGTGAAAAACGAAAAGGGAGATGTCGACATATACAACCTGACGAAATTCAGAAGGTCAAACCAGAACACCTGCTTTAACCATAAGCCCCTTGTAAGGGAGGGGGATAAGGTGGAGAAAGGCACGGTGATTGCGGACGGCCCGTCCACCGCCAACGGGGAACTGGCGTTGGGAAGAAACGTCCTCGTTGCGTTCATGCCGTGGGGGGGATACAACTTCGAGGACTCAATCCTCGTAAGCGAGAAGTTTTTGAAGGAGGATGTCTTCACCTCGGTCCACATAGAGGAATTCGAAACCGTCGCAAGGGACATAAAACTCGGGAAAGAGGAGATAACGAGAGACATACCCAACGTCGGGGAAGAGGCGTTGCGGAACCTCGATGAAAGCGGCATCGTGAGGATAGGCGCCGAAGTGAATCCTGGCGAAATCCTCGTTGGAAAGATTACCCCCAAGGGGGAGACCCAGCTCTCGCCGGAGGAGAAACTGCTCCGCGCAATCTTCGGGGAAAAGGCGGAGGACGTAAAGGATACCTCTTTGAGGGTCCCTCCCGGGATAGAAGGCGTTGTCATAGATGCGAGGGTATTTTCGAGAAAGGGTATCGAAAAGGACGACAGGGCCAAGAGTATCGAAGACAGGGAGATGGCCCGGCTTCTCAAGGACAGGGACGACGAGATAAACATAGTGAAGGCAACGGCATACGGCCGCGCGGAAAAGGTTCTGACCGGGAAAAAATCAGGCGTGCGCCTTGCCGACAAGAAGGGGAACGTCCTCGTTGCGAAGGGCAAAACCATAACAAAAGACCTCCTTCACTCCATACCGCGTTCGAGGTGGCATGAGATCATACCGGCGGCGGATGAACGGGCGGAAGGCGAACTCGAGAAGGTATTCGAGCGGTTAAGCGAGCAGATAGACGCGATAAAGTATGTCTTTGATGAGAGGATAAACCGCCTTAAGCGGGGCGATGAACTTCCCCCGGGCGTTATAAAGATGGTGAAGGTCTACATCGCGATGAAACGCAAGGTCTCGGTTGGGGACAAGATGGCGGGGCGTCACGGGAATAAGGGCGTCATATCGAGAATCCTCCCGGAGGAGGACATGCCTTTCCTCAAAGACGGCACGGCGGTGGATATAGTCTTAAACCCCCTCGGCGTGCCTTCGAGGATGAACATAGGACAGATACTCGAAACGCATCTCGGATGGGCGGCGAAAACGCTCGGGGGAGAGATAAACAAACTGGTGGAAGAAAATTACAGCGCCAATACGGTAAGGGAGAGGATAAAGAAGATTTACTCTTCGCTCGAGTTCAGCAAATTCCTGAATTCACTCTCGGACGAAGAGGTTATCGCCGTTGCGAAGAGGCTCAAAAGCGGCATAACGGTCGCATCCCCGGTCTTTGACGGGGCGACCGAGGCCGATGTGAAAGACCTGCTTGCGATGTCGGGGCTGCCGGAGAGCGGGAAGACCATCCTCTGTGACGGAAAGAGCGGCGAGCCCTTCGAGCAGGAGGTGACCGTCGGGGAGATGTATATGCTTAAACTCCACCACCTCGTGGACGATAAGATACATGCAAGGAGCACCGGCCCCTATTCGCTCGTCACCCAGCAGCCCCTGGGAGGGAAGGCCCAGTTCGGGGGGCAGAGGCTCGGGGAGATGGAGGTATGGGCGCTCGAGGCCTACGGCGCATCTTACACCTTGCAGGAGTTTCTTACGGTAAAGAGCGACGATGTGCCGGGCAGAACCAAGATGTACGAGTCGGTGGCAAGGGGGGACTATTCTCTGGAACCAACGATGCCCGAATCCTTCAACGTCCTTATAAAGGAACTCCAGAGCCTCGGGCTCGACATTAATTTTTTGAAGGTGGGAGAGGAGAAGTAACGCCGTGGGGTTCTGTTTTTGAAACTGAAAGTTTCTGTAAGGCGTGCAAACCCTCTGCCGGACCAATGCTTGAGGTTGAGCGCATGGCGCGGGAGTCAAGTTTACGGAAAGGTTTTAAATAAAAAAATATAAAAAAAATAGGACAGCGACTATTTGTTGCCACGGAAGAAGAAATAAAACGGTTGCTGTCCCCATTTTTTATTTTGATGGCAGGGTGATGTCTTTTATATTTGCCCCATTCACATAAGGAGGAAAAAGAGTGGAAAGCCTTATGTCCCTTTTTGAAAAGCAAAAGAAACCGTCGGATTTTAATGCCATAAGGGTTACTGTCGCCTCGCCCGATAAGATAAGGGAGTGGAGTAAAGGCGAGGTCAAAAAGCCCGAGACGATAAACTACCGCACGTTTAAGCCCGAAAGAGACGGGCTCTTCTGCGCCAAGATATTCGGTCCCGTGAAGGACTTCGAGTGCAACTGCGGAAAATATAAGAGGATGAAGCACAGGGGGGTAGTATGCGAAAAGTGCGGGGTAGAGGTAATCCCCTCCAAGGTGAGAAGGGAGAGGATGGGGCATATAGAGCTTGCCACCCCGGTTGCCCACATATGGTTTTTAAGGAGCCTTCCTTCAAGGATCGGCACGGTCCTCGATATGACGCTTAAAGAGGTGGAGAGGGTGCTTTACTATGAGAACTTCATCGTAATCGACCCGAAAGAGACGGACTTGAAGAGCGGGGAACTTCTTACGGACGAAAGATACCAGCAATGCATTGAAAAGTCCGGCCCGGATTCCTTCAGGGCGGGCATGGGCGCGGAGGCGATAAGGGAGATGCTCAAGGGATGCAACCTTGAAAAACTCTCGAAGGAATTGCGAAGCGAGATGAAACTTACGACCTCGGACGCAAAAAGGAAGCGGGTCGCAAAGAGGCTCAAGGTCATAGATGCGTTTCTGCATTCCGGCAACAAACCCGAGTGGATGATACTGGAGGTAGTACCCGTGCTGCCGCCGGACTTAAGGCCGCTTGTGCCGCTTGACGGCGGAAGGTTCGCGACAAGCGACTTAAACGACCTCTACAGGAGGGTTATAAACAGGAATAACCGCCTGAAGAAGTTAATGGAATTGAACGCCCCCGACATCATAATAAGGAATGAAAAGAGGATGCTCCAGGAGGCGGTGGACGCCCTCTTCGATAACGGCAGGCGCGGCCGTATAATCACCGGCCAGAACAAACGCCCGCTTAAGTCCTTAAGCGACATGATAAAAGGCAAAAGCGGAAGGTTCCGCCAGAACCTCCTCGGCAAACGCGTCGATTACTCCGGAAGGTCGGTTATAGTCATAGGGCCGGACTTAAGGCTCCATCAGTGCGGCCTGCCCAAAAAGATGGCGATAGAACTCTTTAAACCCTTCATCTACCAGAAGCTCGAAGAGAGGGGATACGCAACGACGATAAAGAGCGCGAAGAAGATGCTGGAGCGGGAGAGACCCGAGGTGTGGGATGTCCTCGATGAGGTGGTAAAGGAACACCCGGTGCTGCTTAACCGCGCCCCCACGCTCCACCGCCTCGGCATACAGGCCTTCGAGCCGCTCCTCATAGAGGGTAAGGCCATACAACTCCATCCCCTTGTCTGCACCGCCTTCAACGCGGACTTCGACGGGGACCAGATGGCGGTCCATGTGCCGCTCTCCATAGATGCGCAGACCGAAGCGAGGGTCCTCATGATGAGTACGAATAACATACTCTCCCCGGCCAACGGCAAACCCATAATCGTCCCTACACAGGACATAGTGCTCGGCCTCTATTATCTCACGAGCGAAAGGTTCGGGATGAAGGGCGAGGACAAGAGGTTCTCTTCGTTCGATGAGGTTATGGCCGCATATGAGGCCGGGGTGGTGGCACTACAGGCACGGATAAAGGTAAAAATCGACGGAGGTCTTGTGGATACGACCGTAGGGAGGGTCGTCCTTAAGGAGGTAGTGCCCGATACGATAAGGTTCGAAGAGATAAACAAGGTGATGGACAAGAAGAATCTCGCCGAACTGATAGACGTCTGTTACAGGAGGGCGGGCGACAAGGAGACGGTAATCCTCGCCGACAGGCTCAAAGACCTCGGCTTCAAGTACGCTACAAAGGCGGGTATCTCCATATGCATAGACAACATGAAGATACCGGAGAAAAAACAGGAACTTCTTGATAAGGCCTACGGCGATGTAAAGGAGATACAGAGGCAGTATAACGAGGGGCTTATAACGGACGGCGAGCGTTACAACAAGGTGATAGATATATGGGCGCAGGTAACCGAGGAGATAGCCCAGGAGATGATTAAGGACCTGGGTATAGAAATCGTAAAGGGCGAGGACGGTAAGGCGAGAAGGGTCCCGAGCCTAAACCCCATATTCATAATGGCGGATTCCGGGGCGAGGGGTTCGGATAAGCAGATACGCCAGTTGGCCGGGATGAGGGGCCTTATGACAAAGCCCTCAGGAGAGATTATCGAAACCCCCATCACGGCAAACTTCAGGGAAGGGCTGACGGTCCTACAGTACTTCATCTCCACCCACGGCGCAAGAAAGGGTCTTGCCGACACCGCGCTTAAGACCGCAAATTCCGGTTACCTCACAAGAAGGCTTGTGGATGTCGCGCAGGATGCGATTATCATAGAGGAGGACTGCGGCACATTGGACGGCATATACATAACCTCGCTTGTCGAGGGAGGGGAGATAATAGAGACGATAGGGGAGAGGGTGCTCGGCAGGGTCGTGCTTGAGGACGTACTTGACCCTTTCTCTTCCGATGTGCTCGTCCATGAAAATGAGGAGATAGACGAAGACGGGGTTAAGAAGGTGGAAGATGCCGGCATAGACAGGGTAAAGATAAGGAGCGTTCTTACCTGCAGGAGTGTTAGGGGGATATGCGCGAAGTGCTACGGAAGGGACCTTGGCAGGGGCAAGATGGTCGAACAGGGTGAGACGGTCGGCGTCATTGCGGCACAGTCCATAGGAGAGCCCGGGACACAGCTCACGATGAGGACATTCCATATAGGGGGCACCGCCAGCAGACGCGCCGAGCAGACAACCATCGAGGCCCGGCACGACGGGTTTGTGAAGTTTTTGAACCTCACAACGGCCGATAACTCCCGCGGGGAAGTGGTGATAATGAACCGTAACGGGGAGATAGCCATCCTCGACAGCCAGGGGAGGGAACGCGAAAGAAACCCTGTCATATACGGGGCGAGGCTTAAGGTCAAAGAGGGGGGCGGAGTCAAGGCGGGCGCCGTGATAGCCGAGTGGGACCCCTACACCATACCGATACTCACCGAGGTGGGCGGGACGGTTAAATTCGGCGATATCGAAGAAGCCCGTACAATGAGGGAGCAGGTGGACGAGGTCACGGGACTCTCAAGCAAGGTCATAATAGCCAGCAAAGACGCGGACACGAGGCCGAGGATATCGATAAAAGACGATGCGGGAAGAACGCACAGGATACCGGGCACTATGATGCAGGCACGGTACATGCTGCCGGTCGGCGCGATAATAACGGCTGCCGAGGCGAGTTCCGTGAAGGCAGGGGATATTATCGCAAAGATACCGAGGGAAACGACAAAGACAAAGGATATAACCGGAGGGCTTCCGAGGGTTGCGGAACTCTTTGAGGCCAGAAAACCCAAGGAGTGCGCCGTGATAAGCGAGATAGACGGCGTTGTCTCTTTCGGAAAGGATACGAAGGGTAAAAGAGAGGTGGTTATAACGCCCGAGGCCGGGGAACCGAAAAGGTACCTCATCCCGAAAGGTAAACACATAAGCGTAAGGGAGGGGGATGTCGTCAGGGCCGGAGAGCCGCTCATGGACGGAAGCGCAAACCCCCACGACATACTGAGGATACTCGGGGTAAAGGAACTCGCGAAGTACCTTGTCGACGAGGTGCAGGAGGTCTACAGGCTGCAGGGCGTTAAGATAAACGACAAGCATATCGAGGTCATAGTCAGACAGATGCTTAAGCGGGTCAAGATAATGGATGCCGGGGATACGGACTTTCTGGCGGGAGAGCAGGTCGAGCGCCACATCTTCGAGGATGAGAACGAAAAGGTGCTCGCAAAAGGCAAACGTCCGGCCGTTGCAGAGCCGCTCTTGCAGGGGATAACAAAGGCGTCCCTCTCTACCGAATCCTTCATATCCGCCGCGAGTTTCCAGGAAACGACAAAGGTCCTTACCGGGGCGTCGGTCGAGGGGAAGATAGATTACCTGAGGGGGTTGAAGGAGAACGTGATAATGGGCAGGCTCATTCCCGCGGGTACCGGTTTTTTCAAATATGAGGGTGTTGGCGCAGTGGTTGAAGAGGCGGGGAAAACAGAGGACGCCGCCGCAAAAGAGGAAAAAAGCGAGGAAGAGGTGCAACTTAACCCTTGACAAAGGGTTGTTACCTTGATAAATTAGTAGAATTTTAGTCTTGAGGAAAATGGATTATGCCGACAGTCAATCAATTGGTGCGCAAGGGGAGGGCGAAATCCCTTAAAAAGACGGCCTCGCCAGCGCTTGAGCGCAGTCCCCAGAAAAGAGGCGTATGCGTGAGGGTCTACACCACAACCCCGAAAAAGCCGAACTCCGCTTTGAGGAAGGTTGCGAGGGTGAGGCTTACAAACGCAATGGAGGTTACCGCCTACATACCGGGGATAGGGCATAACCTGCAGGAACACTCCGTTGTCATGATAAGGGGCGGTAAGATCAAGGACCTCCCCGGCGTGAGATACCATATAATCAGGGGAACCCTCGATACCGTAGGGGTGGCCGACAGGAAGCAGGGCAGAAGCAAATACGGGGCGAAGAAGCATAAATAGTCAGGAACCACTGGCCGGGTGGTGAGGGAATACCGGGCCGGTTAGGGTTCCTGATTTTTCTTTTGGCAGGAGAGGAGGTATTGATGGCACGCAGGGCATGCGCTTCAAAGAGGAAGGTTCTCCCTGACCCTAAGTACAACGACACGACCGTAGAGAAACTCATAAATACGATTATGAGGGAGGGGAAAAAGAGTGTGGCCGAGGGGATACTCTACGGCGCATTGGACATTATAAAGGAAAAGACCAAGTCCGAACCCCTCAAGGTCTTTAAGAAGGCGGTTGATAACGTAAAACCCTCGCTCGAGGTCAAAAGCAGAAGGGTCGGAGGAGCCACATACCAGGTGCCGGTCGAGGTGAGGCCGGACAGGAAACTATCCCTTGCGTTTAGGTGGATAGTTTCCTACGCGAAGTCCAGGGGGGAAAGGGGCATGACCGAAAAACTTGCCGCCGAACTTATCGACGCCTCGAACAATAAGGGAGGCTCGGTAAAAAAGAGAGAAGATGTCCACAAGATGGCGGAGGCAAACAAGGCATTCGCCCATTACCGCTGGTAAGGGAAGAGAATTCGGAAGAGCCGGTTTTTTGATATTTTGATAAAGGGTCTGGTTTAAAAAAAGAACGAGAGAACGATGCCGCGGACGATACCCATAGAGAAACAGAGGAATATAGGGATAATGGCCCACATAGACGCGGGTAAGACCACGACTACCGAGAGGATACTCTACTATACCGGCGAGACCTACAAGATCGGCGAGGTGCACGAAGGCACTACGGTCATGGACTGGATGGAGCAGGAAAGGGAGAGGGGCATAACGATTACCTCCGCGGCCACAACCTGCGTATGGCGCGACTGCAAGATTAATATAATCGATACACCGGGGCATGTTGATTTCACGATAGAGGTTGAAAGAAGCCTCAGGGTCCTGGACGGGGCGATAGCGGTTTTCTGTTCGGTGGGAGGGGTAGAGCCCCAGAGCGAGACCGTGTGGCGCCAGGCGACGAGGTATAAGGTCCCGAGGATTGCGTTTGTAAACAAGATGGACCGCGTGGGGTCGGACCTTTTCATGGTGGTGGATATGATGGCCGACAGGCTTAAGACGCGTCCCGTGGTGATGCAGCTGCCGATAGGAAGCGAAGAGGCATTCAAGGGGGTAGTGGACCTTGTCTCCAATAAGGCGATTATATGGGATGAATCTACTCTTGGGGCGAAGTTCAGGTATGATGACATCCCCTTTGACATGAAGGATAAGGCGGCGGAGTGCAGGGATAAACTTGTGGAGGCCGCAAGCGATTTCGACGAACGGTTGATGGCGAAATACCTTGCCGGAGAAGAGGCCGCGAAAGAAGAAATCATCGAGGCGATAAGAAAGGGCACCCTCGCCCTTGCGATAACCCCGGTATTCTGCGGCTCGGCGTTCAAAAACAAGGGTGTCCAGCCGCTTTTGGATGCCGTTGTAGATTATCTCCCCTCTCCCGTGGATATAACCGCGATTGCGGGGGTGAACCCGGAAAATGACGCAGCGGAGATAAGGGAGGCAAAGGACGAATTACCCTATTCCGCCCTCGCCTTCAAGATAATGACAGACCCGTTTGTGGGGCAATTGACGTTTTTCAGGGTATATTCCGGTTTCATGACGTCCGGTTCTTATGTGTATAATTCCTCAAAAGACCAGAAAGAGAGGATAAGCCGGCTTGTAAGAATGCACGCCAACAAGAGGGAAGAGATAAAGGATGTCTTCGCCGGAGATATCGCGGCCGCGGTAGGGCTTAAGTATACCACCACCGGAGATACAATCTGCGACCCGCAACATCCGATACTCTTCGAATCCCTCGACGTGCCTGAACCGGTCATATCCATTGCGATAGAACCCAAGACCAAGGTGGACCAGGAAAAACTCGGGCTCTCTTTACAGAAACTCGCAATCGAGGACCCCTCTTTCAGGATCAAAAACGACGAGGAGACGGGACAGACCATAATATCGGGGATGGGGGAGTTGCATCTTGAGATAATCGTGGATAGACTTTTAAGGGAGTTCAAGGTCGAGGCATCGGTCGGTAAACCCCAGGTCGCATACAAGGAGACCATAGCCGGAAAGGCAAAGGCGGAAGGAAAGTATATAAGGCAGACTGGCGGAAGGGGCCAGTACGGCCATGCCTGCCTCGAGGTGGAGCCAAATGAGAGGGGCAAGGGGTTTGAGTTTTTAAATAAGATAATAGGCGGCAGTATACCGAAAGAATATATACCGGCGGTAGAAAAGGGAGTAAAGGAGGCGCTCGAGAGCGGAACCCTCGCGGGCTACCCCGTGGTTGACGTCAAGGTAATCCTATACGACGGTTCCTATCACGACGTCGATTCATCCGAGATGGCCTTCAAGATAGCCGCTTCCATGGGGTTCAAGGAGGCTGTAAAGAGGGCGGGGCAGATACTTCTGGAGCCGATAATGGACGTTGAGGCGGTCACCCCGGAGCAGTTTATGGGGGATGTCATAGGGGACCTTAACTCGAAGAGGGGCAGGATACATGGCATGGATACAAGGGGCGGATTCCAGGTGGTGTCGGCAAAGGTCCCGCTCGCGACGATGTTCGGTTATTCCACAGACCTTAGGAGCATGACTCAGTGCAGGGCCTCTTATACAATGCAGTTTTCACATTACGAACAGGTGCCTAATTCCGTCATGGAAACCCTTTCGGCAAAGGCACATGTAAGGTAAAGTCCAATACCGTGGCCCGTTGTCCGTGGCCGTGGGGAAAAAGCGGTTTTTACGGGTAACGGTCACGTTTTCATCATTAGGGAGGTATGAGATGAGTAAAGCCAAGTTTGAGAGGAAAAAACCGCACATAAACGTAGGGACAATCGGCCACGTGGACCACGGCAAGACGACCCTTACCGCGGCCATCACGAAGATATTGAGCACGAAGGGTTATGCGGATTTTCTCGCCTACGACCAGATAGACAAAGCGCCCGAGGAAAAAGAAAGGGGCCTTACCATATCGATATCCCACGTGGAATATCAGTCTGACAAGCGCCATTACGCCCACATAGACTGTCCCGGGCACGCCGACTACGTAAAGAACATGATAACCGGGGCAGCCCAGATGGACGGCGCAATCCTGGTGGTGAGAGCGGCCGACGGCCCGATGCCCCAGACACGGGAGCATATACTCCTGGCGCGTCAGGTTGGGGTGCCCTCGGTGGTGGTATTTTTAAACAAGATAGACATGGTGGACGACAAGGAGCTTCTCGACTTAGTGGAGCTTGAGGTGAGGGAACTCTTGACCCAGTATAAGTTTCCCGGCGACGAGATACCCTTCATGAAGGGGAGCGGGCTTAAGGCCCTGGAGTGCGGGTGCGGCAAGGCCGAGTGCCAGTGGTGCGGGGCGATACTTAAGTTGGTGGATACACTGGACAGTTACATACCCGAGCCCAAGAGGGCGATAGACAAGCCCTTTCTGATGCCGATAGAGGATGAGTTTTCGATATCCGGCAGGGGGACGGTCGTTACGGGAAGGGTGGAGAGGGGGGTAGTGAAGGTCGGGGAAGAGATTGAGATAGTGGGATTCAAGCCCACGACGAAGACCGTAATAACAGGGGTGGAGATGTTCAGGAAACTGCTCGATGAGGGCAGGGCCGGGGATAACGTGGGGTGTTTGCTTCGCGGGACGAAGAAAGAGGAAGTGGAGAGGGGGCAGGTCCTGGCAAAGCCCGGAAGCATCACGCCCCATACGAAATTCAACGGCGAGGTTTACATCCTGTCGAAGGAAGAGGGGGGCCGTCACACCCCGTTTTTTAACGGTTACAGGCCCCAGTTCTACTTCAGAACTACCGACGTCACCGGGGTTGTGAAGCTGCCCGACGGCACCGAGATGGTCATGCCCGGGGATAACATCAGGTTCGAGGTCGAGTTGATAACGCCGATAGCCATGGAAGAGGGGCTCAGGTTCGCGGTCAGAGAAGGGGGAAGGACCGTGGGGGCGGGGGTTGTGACCAAGGTGATAGCGTAGGGATAGTGTTGCCCGAACTGTATCTATATAATAAGGGAGACACGCAACTTTGGAGAACCAGAGAATAAGGATAAGTCTCTAGGCCTATGACCACAGGCTCCTCGACCGGTCAGTAAAGGAGATTGTGGAGACCGTAAAGAGGACGGGCGCCAATGTCCGGGGCCCGATACCTTTGCCTACGAGGATTTCTAAGTTCTGCGTCCTTCGCTCCCCCCATGTCGACAAGAAGAGCCGCGAGCAGTTCGAGATAAGGACGCATAAGAGGCTTATGGATATAGTTGAACCGACGCAGCACACGGTAGATGCCCTGATGAGGTTGGAGTTGCCGGCCGGGGTCGATGTGGAAATAAAACTAAGCGAGTAGCCATGGGGATTTCGCGGCGGCAGGCCGGTTCATTGGAAAGCCCCGTTGGTTTTTGAAGGGAGTCCCGGGCAATACCGCCGCTCGAGGGATTGCCCCTGCGGGCGGGAGTGATTATGATAGAAGGTTTACTCGGAAAAAAAATTGGAATGACCCGCATATTCGTCGACGGCCTCGATTGCCCTGTTACGGTTATAAAGGCGGGGGAGTGTTATGTGACACAGAAAAAGACGAGGGAGAACGACGGCTACGACGCCCTTCAGGTCGGGTTCGGGGAGAAAAGGGAAGATAGGACCTCGAAGGCGCTTCTGGGGCATTTTAAGAAGGCATCCACCCCGTGTTTATATCACACGATGGAATTCAGGGCGGAGGCGCTCGATGCCTTCAAGCCCGGGCAGAAGATAAATGTCGGCGGGGTTTTCAAGGTCGGGGATTTCGTGGATGTGGCCGGGGTCTCCAAGGGAGGGGGCTTTGCCGGGGTCATTAAGAGGCATCACTTCTTAGGCGGGCCGAGAAGCCACGGGAGCATGATGAACCGCGCTCCGGGTTCCATAGGGTCGAGTTCATACCCTTCGAGGGTGTTTAAGGGGATGAGGATGGGCGGGCACAAAGGCAACAGAACTACCACGGTAGAGAATTTAAGGGTGGTGGGTATAAAGGAAGCGGAGAATATACTGCTTATAAGGGGCGCCGTACCGGGCCCCCCGAACGGTCTGGTCATAATAAAGAAGGCACGGAAAAAGAAACACTCCAAGGGCGTGTAGACATTATGGCGATAGATGTTTTTAATACGGAAGGTAATAAGGTCTCTGAAATAGAGATAAGCTTCGAGCTCTTTCCCGGAAAGGTGAAGGAAACTCTATTTCACGAGACCGTCAGGATGCACTTGGCCAATCTGAGGTCCGGCACGGCCTCCACGAAAAACCGCGCTGAAGTAAGCGGAAGCGGCAGGAAGCCATGGAAGCAGAAGGGCACGGGAAGGGCAAGGTCCGGCTCCATAAGGTCGCCCATCTGGAGGCACGGGGGGGTGGTCTTCGGTCCCAGACCGAGGGATTATTCTTACAGTATGCCCGGGTCGGCCATGAAGTCGGCGCTCAAGGCGGCAATCCAGTATAAGATAAACGAGGGGAAACTCAGGCTCTTCGACAGGTTAGTCCTTCCTCTTCCGAAGGCGCATCTCGCGCTCGATGTATTCAAAAAAGCCGCAATAGGCAGCGCGCTCGTAGTCATAGACGCCGTTGACGGGGAAGATAAAAATTTAAGACTCGCGGCCGGGAACCTTAAGGATTTCAAAATCCTCGATTTTAAGGCGATAAACGTATACGACATCCTGCGCTACGACGCCCTCGTCATGACAAGGGGCGCATTCGAGAAAGTTACGGCGAGGCTGCAATAGATGAAAGACGTCTATTCCATAATAAAAGCGCCTGTTGTTACGGAAAAGGCGACCATGCTTTCAGGGGTTAAAAACCTGGTCACTTTCTGGGTGGAGCCTTCCGCCAACAAACGGGATATAAAAGAGGCCGTTGAGAATATCTTTAACGTGAAGGTTACGGGTGTAAATACGGAGAAACTTCCGGGCAAAATAAAAAGAATGGGTAAGACCGCGGGCAAGACCTCCGTAAGGAAAAAGGCTTATATAACCCTCAGGCAAGGCGACAAGATAGGAATATTCGAAGGCGCATAGGCGTTGACAGGCAATTAAATAAAGAGAGAGCAAGCGAAAGATGCCAGTAAAAAGCTACAAACCGACATCTCCAGGGATAAGGACAATGACGACCCTCTCTTTCGAGGGGTTGGCGAAGAAAAGACCCGAGAAGGGGCTTATCGAGTCCAAGAAGCGTATATCCTGCCGCAACAACTACGGCAGGGTGACGGTTAGGTGGAGGGGGGGCGGACATAAAAGGTTCTACAGGGTCATAGATTTCAAGAGGGACAAACGCGCCATACCGGCCAATGTCATAGCCCTGGAGTACGACCCGAACAGAACCGTAAACATCGCCCTCTTGGGTTATGCGGACGGAGAGAAAAGGTATATACTCGCCCCCGCGGGTCTTAAGGTCGGAGATACTGTCGCATCGGGCGAGGAAGCCGATATACGTCCGGGCAATGCCCTGCCCATAGGGGCGATTCCATTGGGTACGTTCATCCATAATATAGAGATGAAGGTGGGCAAGGGGGGACAACTGGTAAGGAGCGCGGGAGGTTACGCCCAACTTATGGCGAAGGAAGGCGGTTACGCGACGGTCAAACTGCCCTCAAACGAAGTAAGATTGGTGAGGCAGGAGTGTTACGCTACTATCGGGCAGCTCGGCAACATAGACCATGAGAACATATCCATCGGAAAGGCGGGAAGGAACAGGTGGCTGGGAAGGATGCCATCGGTAAGGGGTGTTGCGATGAATCCTGTTGACCACCCTCACGGCGGAGGAGAAGGAAAGAGTAAGGGGGGCAACCAGCCCTCATCCCCGTGGGGTGTGCCGGCCAAGGGCTACAAGACAAGGTCGAAGAAAAAGTATTCCGATAAGTTCATTGTCGAGAGGAGGAAGTAAAAGGTGCGTTCCTCAAAGAAGGGGCCTTTCGTAGACGAACATCTTATGGAAAAGATTCGCGCCGCCGCGGATTCAAGGACGAAGAAGGTCATAAAGACATGGTCGCGGAGGTCTATGGTAACCCCTGATATGGTGGGTTTTACCATAGCCGTGCATAACGGGAAAAAATTCATCCCTGTCTTCATAAGCGAGAACATGATAGGGCATAAACTCGGAGAATTCTCCCCCACGCGCACCTTCCACGTCCATGCGGGGATTAAGAAGGTAAAGGTCGAGGCAAAGGCTCCAAGGACTTAAAGGCGCGGCCGGGAAGGTATCCGGGGATATATATCCCAAAGGTTTACGGGATGGGCATGACCCTGTAGGAAGCAAGGGGCAGGGGAAAACTTCTTTCAAAAGGTTTTTTCATGGGAAGCGAAGAGAGTTTGGACATGGAAGCAAAGGCGGTTGCAAAGTACATCAGGGTTTCTCCGCAGAAGGCGCGCCTTGTAATAGATATTATAAGGGGCAAGAGTGTAGCGGATGCGATGGGGCTGCTCGGTCTTACACAAAAGGCCGTTACACGGGACATTGTAAAGGTCTTGAAGAGCGCGGTCGCAAACGCGGAGAATACGAAGAAACTCGACGTGGACAATCTCTACGTCAAGAAGGCGTATGTAGACCCGGGGCCCTCGATTAAGAGGATGCACGCAAGGGCCATGGGCAGGGGCGCGGCCATACGCAAGAGAATGAGCCACATCACCATAGTCCTCGGCGAAAGGGCATAAAAAGGAGGCGGCGTTTGGGTCAGAAAACTCATCCTATAGGATTCAGGCTCGGCATATACAAAGACTGGACATCGAGGTGGTACGGGGAGAAGGCAAACTACCCGCGGTTCGTCCATGAGGATTTGAAGATACGGAGATTTCTCAAAAAGAGGCTTTTCCATGCCGGGATTTCGAGGATAGAGATAGAGAGGACCGCGAATAATGTGAAGGTTATCATCCACACGGCAAGGCCGGGCATAGTGATAGGAAAAAGAGGCGCCGAGGTGGATGTGATGAAGAAGGAACTCTCCAAACTTACCGGAAAGAGCGTTGATATAGACATAGTCGAGGTGAGGAAACCTGACCTCGACGCCCAGCTCGTCAGCGAAAACATAGCCCTCCAATTAGAGCGCAGGGTCTCTTTCAGGCGCGCCATGAAAAAGGCGGTCACCACCACCCAGCGGATGGGCGCAAAGGGAGTAAAGGTCATGTGCGCGGGCCGTCTCGGCGGCACGGAGATTGCGAGGACCGAGTGGTACAGGGAGGGCAGGGTCCCGCTCCATACCCTCAGGGCCGACATAGACTACGGGCTGGCTGAGGCGAGGACAACCTACGGGGTGATAGGCGTAAAGGTTTGGATATACAAAGGCGAGTACGCGCTGGCCGCGGCCCCAAAGGAAGGGGCTGCGGCGGGCGTTTAACGGGCGGGTTTTGAGTCCGGTTTTTTTTGGCACCCCGATGTCTTCGGGAAAGACATGGCAAGGCATGGGCCTTGCGGATAAATTAACCCTGGCAAATAACCATGAATAGTTATGAGAGTTCAACGCTATGTTGATACCAAAAAAAACTAAATACAGGAAACAGCAGAGGGGCAGAAGGAAAGGGGTCGCCACGTCCGGCGCGACGTTGAGTTTCGGCAGGTTCGGACTTAAGGCCATGGCCTGCGGATGGCTTTCGACAAAGGAGATAGAGGCCGCAAGGGTCGCCATGACCCGTTATGTAAAGAGGGGCGGGAAGGTATGGATAAGGATATTCCCGGACAAGCCCGTCAGTAAAAAGCCAGCGGAAACGAGGATGGGGAGCGGCAAAGGCGCGCCGGAGGACTGGGTGGCGGTGATTAAACCGGGCAGGGTCCTTTATGAGATGGAGGGTGTGGACGAAGTGGTGGCGAGGGAGGCCTTCAGGCTTGCGGCCCATAAACTGTCCATACAGACAA
>JACRCB010000045.1 GCA_016219165.1 Deltaproteobacteria bacterium
CTCAAATCAAGGGTATTGCGCGTCGAGGTCTCGAATGTCCGTATCCCCCTCTCGCAGAGTATTATATTGGTATTTCCCTGCGCGGCTATATATTCCGCGCTCATAAGGAACTCTTTTATCGTGGCCGAAAGCCCCCGTTTAAGGAGCACGGGTTTTTTCTGCTTCCCGACCTCGGTCAGGAGCCTGAAGTTCTGCATGTTCCTTGCGCCTATCTGGATTATGTCGACATGCCCGCATATAAGTTCGGTGTCTCTCGGGTCCATGAGTTCGCTCACTACCGGAAGCCCGGTTAACTTCTTCGCCTCGGAGAGGTACTTCAACCCCTCTTCCCCGAGCCCCTGGAACGCATACGGGGAGGTCCTGGGCTTGAATGCCCCTCCCCTCAGAAACCTTGCCCCGGATTCCTTTACCTTCGCGGCGCAGTCAAAAAGGAGTTCCCTCGTCTCTATGCTGCACGGCCCCGCTATCACCTCGACCGCGTTTGCCCCTATCAGCCTGCCTTCGATTTCTATAACCGTTCCCTCGGGGTGGAACTCCTTGCTCACGACCTTGTAAGGCTTAAGGATCGGCATTACCTTCTCGACCCCGGGAAGGACCTCGAGCGGGATGGACGAAAGCACGGATTCGTCGCCTATCGCGCCTATTATCGTCCTTTCCTTTCCCTTCGATATATGGACCGCAAGCCCGAGGGATTTTATCCTCTCGATTACGTGGTCGATGTCTTTCTGCGAGGCGTCTTTCTTGATTACTATAATCATCTTTCGCCGGCCCCCTCTTGGTTTTTGTTTTTGATACTTCTCAAGGTCTCGATAAAACGCCTGTTCTCCTTGGGGGTTCCCACGGTAACGCGTATATATTCGCCGAGCCCGTAACTCTTAAGCGGCCTTACTATGACCCCTTGCTTAAGGAGCGCGTTATACAGGGCCTCGCCGTCGCCGGCCTGCATAAGGAAAAAATTCGCCTCGGTAGGGACGCAACCGCAGCCGAGTTTTTTAAGTTCCGCGAATAGATACTTTAGCCCCAGTATGTTATTTTTCCTTACCTTTTCCACATGCCCCGTATCATCGAGCGCGGCTATTGCGGCGGCCTGCGCAAGGCTGTTCACGTTGAAGGGCTGACGGACCCTGTTTAAAAAATCCACGAGCACGGGCTGGGTAACGCCGTAGCCCACCCTTAAGCCCGCAAGCCCGTATATCTTCGAAAAAGTCCTGAGGACTATGACCGCCCTCCCCTCCCTTACGTATCCGAGTGAATCTGGGAAATCAGGGCTTGTCGCGAATTCACGGTACGCCTCGTCCATGCATACGATAACGCCGGTTGGCACCCTGTCCATGAACCTTTCCAACTCGCCTTTCTTCACAATGGTGCCTGTCGGATTATTCGGGTTTGCGATGAATATGAGCCTCGTCCTCGGGGAGACCCTCTCGGCCATCCCTTCGAGGTCAAGCGTAAAATCCTTAAGAGGCACCCTTATTGGCCTTCCCCCAGCGGCCTGAACCGCGAGCGGATATACGGCAAAGGAAGGCTCTCCCATGACGGCCTCATCCCCCCTTCCAAGAAACGTCCTCACAAGCAGTTCTATGATTTCGTTGCTGCCGTTGCCGGTAACGAGTGAATCGGGGCTGAAGCCCAAGAACCTTGAAAGCCTCTCTTTAAGGTAAAAACACGACCCGTCCGGGTAACGGTTGAGGTTCTTAAGGGCATTCTTTACGGCGGAAACCGCCTTTTTCGAAGGGCCGAGGGGGTTTTCGTTGCTTGCGAGTTTTATCGACCCCTTGAGCCCCAGTTCCCTTTCAAGCTCCTCGATGGGTTTTCCGGGCGGATAAGGGCTCAGGGACCTTATCTCCCCGGGCACTTCTATATTCAGAACTTTTGAAGCCATACCGCCTCCATATTCCCCCATGCAATCACGTGGACTTCGGATAAGAACCCAGGACCTTGATAAACGAACAGAGCCGCCCGAGTTCTTTCAACGCCTCTTTCAGTTTCCTGTCCGTTATGTGCCCGTCTATATCGGCATAGAACATGTACTCCCATGCCCTTGTCTTAAGGGGCCTCGACTCTATCTTCGTGAGGTTTATGTTCCTTGCGGCAAAAGGCTTAAGCATCTTATACAACGCCCCGGGGGCATCCTTTATGGCGAACATTATGGATGTCTTGTCGCTTCCCGTTTTCTTCGCCTCTCTTTTCCCTATCACCAGAAATCTCGTAAAGTTATTCGGCCTGTCCTCTATCTTCCTCTCGACTATCTTCAATAAATAGAGGTTCGCGGCCGCTACACTCGCTATGGCGGCGACAGAGGGGTCCTGGGAGGCCATCTGCGCCGCCATGGCCGTAGACAGAGTATCCGCCGCCGGTATGTTGTGCAGATGCTTCTTGAGCCAGTGGCTTGCCTGGGCTATGGCATGGGGATGAGAGCATACCTTTTTTATGTCCCCGAGCCTTCCCCTCTTATTCATGATGGCAAGGGAGACCTCAAGGAGGACCTCGGCGCAGATTTTCAGGTTCGAGGTCGTAAACATATCGAGCGTGTGGCTTACCACCCCCTCCGCGGTATTTTCCACCGGCACTATCCCGAAATCAACCCTCCCCCGTTCCACCTCGTCAAAGACCTCCGGGATTTCGGCCTTCGGTATGAACTCGCACGACAGCCCGAAGTGCTGGAGCGCGGCCTGGTGGGTGAAGGTTGCGTTGGGGCCGAGAAACGCTATCTTCATGGGTTTCTCGAGCGAGAGAGAGGCGCTTATTATCTCCCTGTATACGTTTATAAGGGCCTAGGTCGGGAAGGGCCCCTTATTGAGGGAAGCGAGGCGCCTGTATATCTCCCGTTCCCTTTCGGGCGCATAGAATTCGCATTTTTCCTTGCGTTTTGCCCTCCCGACCTCTATGACAAAGGAAGACCTCTCGTTTAGGAGTCTAAGGAGTTCCACGTCTATCGCGTCTATCTTTTTTCTGAATTCCCTGATTCTCTTCTGGTTCTTCATTTTGGGTCCTTCGGGCCGCTCTATTCCCCTTTTGATTGCGATACAGTAAATTAGTTTATTTTCCCTCAAAAATCAACGAAAATATTGGATTTTGAAGAGAAGGGGAGCGCTGTGAAGATTCTGCGGGAAGAGATAAACTAAAGCGCGGCGGGGCAGGAAAAACCTAACGGAACTTTTCCTCTCCTACGGTTCCTTGAAAACTCCGAATTTGCGGTACCTCGAGTACCTTGCCTGAACGAGCATGTCCGCCGGAACATCTGAAATCTCGCTCAGCGCCTCGTTGATTGCGGCCTTAAGGTTCCTGGCGGCCGCATGGGGGTCCCTGTGGGCGCCTCCGAGGGGCTCCTTTATGATTTTGTCTATAACCCTCAGCCTTAAAAGGTCCGGGGCCGTCATCTTAAGGGTCTTTGCGGCAACGTCCGCCTTGGTGCCGTCCTTCCAGAGTATCGCGGCGCACCCCTCCGGAGATATCACCGAATAGGTGGAATACTCGAACATCATAACCCTGTCGCCTAACCCCAGGGCAAGCGCCCCGCCGCTGCCGCCCTCCCCTATGACCGCGCTCACTATCGGTGCTTTGAGTTGAGACATGAAAAGGAGGTTCCTTGCTATGGCCTCGCTCTGCCCCCTTTCTTCGGCCTCGATATCGGGAGCCGCGCCCGGCGTATCTATCAAAGTTATAAGGGGCCTTTTGAAACGGCCGGCCAATTCCATGAGTCTCAGCGCCTTCCTGTAACCCTCCGGATGCGGCATGCCGTAATTCCTTAAACACCTTTCCTTTGTGTTCCTCCCTTTCTGCTGGCCTATGATGACGACGGGCCTGCCGTCGAGTTTTGCAAGCCCTCCCACTATCGCGGGGTCGTCTCTAAAGACCCTGTCGCCGTGGAGTTCTATAAAATCATCAAAGACATGGGAGATATAATCGAGGGTATATGGCCTCTGCGGATGCCTTGCCACAAGGGTTATCTGCCACGGCGTCAGGGAGGAATATATATCGCTTATGAGTTTCTTGGCCTTCCTTTCGAGTTTCTCTATGTCCTCCCTTCTTACGGGGCTTCCGGTTGAGGAATAGTGCCTCAGTTCCTCTATCCTTCTTTCGATATCCTCTATCGGTTTTTCAAAGTCCCTTGAATGTTTAAACGTCATCTTTAGTCTCTCCCTGTCTTGCAAAAACTTCCGGACTGACAAATATGTCCCGCTACAACAGCCTTATTTCCGCGCCGTTAACCGCCTCTTTAACCCTTTCGAATACGCTGCCCGCAGGGTCTATCTTAATCTCATCCGGCAGCCCCACTATGACCTCCCGCTCATCGGGATAGACGAGATGGAGAAAGACCGGGGAATTGCCCGGATGTTCTTTCAAAATCTCCTTAAGCCGCTCCATGCATCCTTTCTGCACCGAACCCGTGGAAATAAGTATGTGGGTCTTTTTTATCATCTTCGTTTTCGCCTCCTCAAGAGGCATTATCTCGCCCGCCAGTATCTTGCACTCCTCCCTCTCAACGCCGTCCGGCCCCGGCCCATCCTCCCGGATGGGTGCCCGCGGAAGGGCGCCCCGCGGTTGTGTACCCCGCCCCGCAGTCTGCGCGCTCACCCTCTCGACCTTCCCGGCTATCAGGACGGGGTTGCCGGAGTTAATGGCATCGAGACTCTTTGCGTAGAGGTCGCTGAAGACTATCACCTCAATACCCCCGCTTGTATCCTCGAGACGGAGGAATGCCATCCTCGCCCCCTTTTTAGTCAGGGTCTCTTTCCTCTGCGTAACTATCCCGGCGATAGTTATTTCCTCGCCGGTCTTTCTATCCTTCACGGTTTCCGTCGTGTCCGAGGCGTAGACGCGGAGTTCCCTCTCATATGCGGCGAGGGGATGGGACGTTATGTAAAAACCGAGGGATTCCTTTTCAAAGGCGAGGAGTTCTTTCTCGCTAGAGTCCCTCATCTCCCCCCGGCCCTGAGGTATGACGGCGGGCGCGGCCCCCTCCAGGGAGAGATGGTCGAATATGGAGGTCTGGCCGCCCATCTTATCCCGTATTAACCCCTGCGCCATCTCCAGCGCCGCCTCGAGTATCGAGATAAGGTACCCCCTTGATTTGGAGGTGAAATCGAAGGCGCCGCTTTTTACAAGACTCTCTATGGTTTTTTTATTGACCTTCCGGGGGTCTATCCTCATAAGGAAATCCTCGAACGATTTAAACGGCCCGTTCTCACGCGCCGAAAGAATACTTTCTATGGCCGCGCCTCCCACGTTTTTGATCGCCGCAAGCCCGAACCTTATGGTATTGCCTTTGACGATAAAGTCCCATGAACTCTCGTTTAAGTCCGGGGGCAGCACCCCGATGCCGGAATTCCTGCACTCGCCTATGTACTTCATAACCTTATCGCTGTCGTCCATATTCGAAGACAGAAGGGCGGCCATGAAAAAAACCGGATAATGCGCCTTCAGATATGCGGTCTCATAGGCAATGAGCGCATAGGCCGCGCTGTGGCTTTTGTTGAATCCGTAACCCGCAAACTTCGCCATCAGGTCGAATATCTTCTCGGCCTTTTTCTGCGGGACCTTTTTTGCCCTGGCGCCGTCGAGGAAACGCGCCCTCTGGTCGAGCATCACCTCGGGGACCTTCTTGCCCATCGCCTTCCTCAGGACGTCGGCCTCTCCGGGGGTGAACCCCGCGAGCACCTTCGCTATCTCCATCACCTGTTCCTGATAGACCATGACCCCGTAGGTGGTCTCCAGTATGGGCTTGAGTTCCGGGACTTCGTAAGAGATGGGCACGGCCTTATGTTTCCTCTTTATAAAATCATCCACCATCCCGCTCTGCAGGGGGCCCGGCCTGTAGAGCGCCACGGCGGCCATCAGGTCTTCAAATGTCTCCGGCTTCAACTTCCTCAAGAGTTCCTTAATCCCGCTGCTTTCCAACTGGAACGTGCCGTTTGTGTTTCCTTCCGTAATAAGCCTGAATGTCCCGGCGTCATCGAGCGGGATATTCTCTATGTCGAGTTCGACCCCCATGTTTTCCTTTATCCCCTTTATCGCCCTGTCTATGAGGGTCAAGGTCTTTATGCCCAGGAAGTCGAACTTGACAAGCCCGATTTTTTCCACATCCTTCATCGCATACTGGGTCGTTATTATGTTCTCCTTCTGTCCTTTGTAAAGAGGGAGGTAATCGACGAGGGGTTTATTCGATATGACAACGCCGGCGGCATGGGTCGAGGCGTGCCTGGGAAGCCCCTCGAGGGAGCGGGCGACATTGAGGAGTTCCTTTATCCTCGGGTTCTCTTCCGTAAGTTTCTTCAACCTCGGCTCTTCCTTGAGTGCCTTTTCGATGGTAATGTCCAACTGCTCAGGCACGAGTTTTGCTATCCTGTCGACCTCGCTGTAGGGGATGTCGAGCGCCCGCCCGACGTCCCTTATAACCGCCCGGGCCTTCAACTGCCCGAAGGTTATAATCTGGGTTACGTTTTCAGGGCCGTATTTTTCCGTGACGTACCTTATTACGTCGTCCCTGCCCTCAAAGCAGAAATCTATGTCGATATCGGGCAGGCTTATCCTGTCCGGGTTCAGGAACCTCTCGAAAAGGAGGTAGTAGCGTATGGGGTCGAGGTTCGTTATCCCCAAAGAATACGCTGCAAGGCTTCCTGCCGCAGAGCCCCTTCCCGGCCCAACCGGGATCTTACGGCCCCTCGCATATTCTATGAAATCGCTCACAATGAGAAAATATCCCGAAAAGCCCATCTTCTTAATCACGTTCAGTTCCTTCTTGAGCCTTTCGTAATAGAGCCACCTTTTCCCTTCCGTATCTTCCCCCGCTCCCATCGCCTCAAGCCTCTTGGCGAGCCCCTCATGCGCCTTTCTATCGAGGAAACTGTCCACGGTCTCCCCGGCGGGAAGAGGGAATTCCGGCAGATGGTACTCGCCGAGTTTCAGTTCGAGGTTGCACCTTTCCGCTATTTCGATAGTATTTTCGATTGCTTCCGGGATTTCTTTAAAGGTTTTTATCATCTCATCAGGGGACTTGAAGTAGAACTGGTCCGTCTCGAAACGGAGTCTGTCCGGGGAGTTTACGGTTTTACCCGTCTGTACGCAGAGAAGCACGTCATGCACCTTGGCGTCCTCCCTCCTTAGATAGTGGCAGTCATTCGTTGCAACGAGCGGAAGATTAAGCGCCCCCGCGACCCGAACGAGGCCCTCCACCGCTTTTCTCTGCTCCTCAAGGCCGTTATTCTGGAGTTCGAGGAAGAACCTTCTGTCCGGGAATATCTCCGAGTATTCCTTTGCCGTCGCGCATGCCTTTTCAAAATCGCCCGACAGTAAAGAGCTCGACACCTCCCCCTGAAGACATGCGGAGAGCGCTATGAGCCCCTCGTTAAGTTCCTTGAGGAGTTTCTTGTCGACCCTCGGCTTATAATAGAAGCCGTCGAGATAGGCCTTTGTAAGGAGTTTACAGAGGTTATGGTAACCCTTTATGTTCTTTACGAGTAAAATCAGGTGGTATGCCCTCTCGCTATTGTTCCTCGACGGAGGGGTCCTGTCCGTCATCAGGCGCGGGGCCACATAGACCTCGCACCCTATTATCGGCTTTATCCCGCAGGCCATGGCCTTTTCGTAAAACTCTATGGCGCCGAAGAGGTTGCCATGGTCGGTCATGGCCACGGCCGGCATCTTGTATTCTCTGGCCAGGGCGAGGAGTTCATCCGGCCTTATTGCGCCGTCAAGGAGGCTGTACTGGGTATGGAGATGAAGGTGGACGAATCTTGAATGGAGCATGATGGGGAGAGGTTAACACATTTCCGGGATTTTTGGTAGTGTTGCCTGAGGCAGGGGCGTTGAGGCTGCCGGGGTTTTATTCTCAGCCGGACTTCTTGGGGGATTCACCCCCGGCCCTCGAATAGAAATAATAACTCACAACTATCAACAACACTATGCCGGCATGAACCCCCAGCTGCCATACCCCTTTATTCCAATCAGCCTCTCCCAGCGTTAATTTCATCTGGGTGATTAAAAGCCCTCTTATACTCGCTATGACCCCTATGAAGAAGAATGGGTTGAGGGAAAACTCGTGTCGGGTTAATTGCCGCATGACCTGCCTGAAAAGTTCCATTATTATAAGGACGAACATGAGGTCGCTTATGATATGGGAGATGGTGTGCTCAGGGTCATTGGGGGCATAAAAAAAGAAATCGAACATCCCCTCGTATAAAAGAAGAACCGCACTCCCGGCAATCCCCAGAGCGACAATGACGAGAATGATGTCGTCGAGAAAACCGAGCCACCGGTTGATACAGCCGATGATGAGTCTCTCTTTTGAAGGTTCTCCGGTATCGTTCGTTCCTTTCATCTGACTACAGCCCTCCTTGAGTATTAAGTCCGATTATACCAGATTTTTCGCAAAAGTGCAGGGATTTAACGGCATGGTGCGGCCGAAGGGGGCTGGGGCTTAAGTCAATCCATCCCCCGCTCTACTGCGCCAAACGAACCGATAAGAACGCTTAAACGAAAGGGCCGACGGGTAAAATCGCACTCATGGGTACACTTGGAATCAAAACCGGACGACTTAACAAAGGGGGCATATTGACTTTGCTGCGACAGGGGTTCCGGGGCAATACCGCACGGCGGTCAAGCCCGCCGGTTACGCTGGAGGCTTAAGGAGAAAAAATAAATCAGGATTGAGGGTGCAAGACATGGCTCAAGCATGTTTCTCAAGAGAGCGTTCCATGTCCCCGAAGACGTCCGAGAGGGCCGCCTCAAGTTTGCCAAGATGGTCCATAACCTCGTGGGTCTTGGAGTCTATCTCTCTCAAATGGTTCCTTATCTCCTCGACCTCTTCTCCCTCCTTTTCAGAGGAGAGTTCATGGCAGAGCATCGCGTGCTGCTTTATGTGCTCCAGTGTGCGATGGAGCCCCGATATGTCGGATGCCACATGAGCGACCTCCCTGAACCTTTCCTCCCTCTCGATGTAGGGATTGACAAGAAGGCTGTAAACTATGGCGACGGCCATGGCGAGCAGCATGAATAACTGTATCGATAGCCCCTCCCTGCTCGGGTATATGCCAAGGGCGCCTATGGCGGGAACCCATTTTATCGGCGTAGAGGATACCCACCCCGCCTCCTGCAGTTCCAGCACCCCCTTCCCTGCGAAGGTGAAGGCGATATAGTAGAGGATTGTGCTGGTTACGGCGAAGAAAGGCGCTATCGGTATCTTGACGGCCCCATACCGGAAGGCGAAGAATATGCCCGCCAATATCAATACGCCGAGGCCGAAGCCCGACAAGATGTAGGCCGACCCTCCGCTTGAGGACGATTTAAGCGCCTGATAGAACAGCACCGTCTCGGCGCCTTCCCTGAATACAGCCAGAAACGAGGCAAACCCCATGGTATAGACGTTATTGTTCCCAAGGGCGCCTTCGACCTTTGACCTTATATACTTCTGCCATTTGACGACTTGGACCTTGCTTATAAGCCAGTAGCTCACGTAAACGAGTACGGCCGTTGCGGCAAGGAACGTGACCCCCTCGAAGGCCGCGCTCCCGCGGGCCAATGAGGGCAGGAAGATGTAGAAAAACAGGGCGATACCAAAACTGGCGAGAAGGGCGGCCGCCCCCCCCATGTATAGGACCCTTACCTGGTCTTTTCTTCCGATCTTTATCAGGTAGGCGGAAAGGGCGCTTATGATAAGCATGGCCTCAAAGCCCTCCCTCAGGATGATTATCATGGAGTTTATGAACAAAGAGGCCGCTCCGCTCCCTTTCTCTTTTTCAAGGAGGATGACGGCGAAGTCGAGCTTATCCTTGAGTTCATCTATATCCGCCCTTATTGCGGCGGGGCTATTGCCCGAGTAGACCCCGCCTACCACCCTTACAAAAAGCGATTCAATCTCGACCATCCTCGCAGGGGAACGGGCCGCTATGGCCTCCTCAAGCCCCTCGAATCTCATATAACCGTCTTGGGCGAGGGCCTTGGCAGCCTCTTTATCGCCTGCCGTGTAGCTTCTGTATGAACTCTCAAGCTTAAGTGTTATTTCTCTCTCTATCTCTGCGGGCGCAGGACCTTCGGCGGCTTTTGAATAAGCCATGGGAAGGAACGTCAGAATCGAGAAGACAAAGAAGACAAGAAGAAGTCTTGTGTTTTTCCGCATAAGAATAACCTCAAATGATAACAAAAATCATTTTCATCTGGATATGATAAATCAAAAAGCCGTTTATGTCAAGCCGTTTTTTCTGCTGCCGTTGACGGCGCATTTTACCCCGTTAATCCACGCGCTTCCCCTGCTTACCTCTACCGTCGTGCCGGGATAGTTCGAGACCGTCGCATACCTTCCCGTCAGGCGCGCCGGAAACAACGCTTTTCCCGGCGTTGGCGTTCCCGATGAGGACTACCTTCCTCCCGCAACCTTCCCTGTCTTCCTTTTCGTGCCGGTGCATTTTCTTCCTTTCCGATAGGGGGCGGTTCTTACGATAACAATTTTCATTTTCAATTGCAAGGGAAAAAAATTCAAGCGCAGTCCCTGCAGTAGCCATAGAGTTCGAGTTTATGCCTTATCACCTCAAAGCCCATCTTCTTTGCCACGTCCTCCTGCAGTTCTTCTATCTTACGGTTATGGAACTCGTATATCTTCGAACACCTAAGGCATATTATGTGGTCGTGGTGGCCGTCCTCAGGGACGTTTTCGTAGCGGGTCTGCCCGTCCCCGAACTGACGCGCCAGGGCGAGGCCGCTCTCGGTTAAAAGCCTCATCGTCCTGTAGACCGTGGCATAGCCTATATCGGGATTCCTTCTCCTTACCCTTCTAAGGAGTTCATCGAGGCTTACATGGGCCGTTGTCTTGAAAAACGCATCCGCTATATCGTAGCGCTGCTGGGTGGACTTGAGCCCCTTTTTTTCGAGGTAGTCGTTCAGGATGGTAATCCTGCCTGAGGTCTTTATTTCTTTCATGGCCTTATGTAAAAATGGAGCGGGAGACGGGACTCGAACCCGCGACCCCAACCTTGGCAAGGTTGTGCTCTACCAACTGAGCTACTCCCGCATGTGCAACAACCGCAGATTTTATCAAAATTAAAGACCCTGTCAAGGTTTATCGGCTGCGACCTTGTCATACACGGCCCGCGGCCGGGGCGCTAAAAAACCTTATAAAATAGTCTACCCCCGACCATACGGTTGCGAGAAGCGCAACCCATAACGCCATCATGCCCACCGAGTGGAAATCTATACCGAAAAAAGGATAATGGAGGAGAAGGAAAGTTATGGCGCATATCTGGGTTACGGTCTTTGTTTTCCCCATCCATCCCGCGGGTATGGAGATACTGCTTCTTGCGGCAACGGTCCTAAGCCCCGTAACCGCCACCTCCCTCGAGACGATGAGGGCGACCATCCATGCGGGGGTTCTGCCGAGATTGATGAGCATGATAAGGGCCGTGACTATAAGGACCTTGTCGGCAAGCGGGTCCAGGAACTTCCCTACGGCCGTTACGGTCCCTCTTTTCCTCGCGATATAACCGTCGAGCCAGTCCGTAAAACACACGGATAGGAAAAATATCGCCGCAATAACGCCCATCACCCTGTCCGGCGTTATAAGAAGAAGTATGAGAACCGGGCTGACCACTATCCTTATGATGGAAAGGATATTTGGCAGGTTCCACAATTCTTTCTGGAATTCCCTCACCTTACCGCCCAGCCTTTATGTACCTCTTATGGTAAGAGAGAACCCTTTCCACAAAGAGGCGGGTCTCTTCAAAGGGCGGTATGTCGCGGTATTTGAGTACAGCGGCCTCGCCCGCGTTATACGCGGCTGCGGCCAGCGGCATATCGTGGTCGAAGGTATCGAGGAGATACTTAAGATACCTGACCCCCCCCTCTATGTTTTCAGCCGGGTCGTAGATGTCCCTCACGCCCCACAGCCTTGCGGTCTCCGGCATAAGCTGCATAATCCCTATCGCCCCCTTCCCCGACCTGGCGCGGTGGTTGAAATCCGACTCGGCCTTTATAATGGCCTTTACAAACTCTGCCCTCACCCCGTAACTCTTTGAAGCATTCCTGATTATTTCCTCATAAGAGGCATAAACCCGGCCCGTAGGGCGCGAAGAGTTGGTTTCCGGCATGAACCACCTGAATTTAGCCGATGTGGGGACGTTTGTAAAATGGGCAACACCGTTAGAGTCGGTGTAGTAATAAAAATCGCTTCGGGCCTCGTTTGCCTGAAAGACAACGGCTGAAACAAGGACAACGATGATAAATAAAATGCCTTTCACCTTAACCATTCCCATTCCCTCTATTAAGAGATGCTCCAGCATTATACTTTAAGAATACAGGTGCTCCGGTTAAGGTCGTTTTTACCTTCGGGGCGGTTTTGGTTCAGTTCTGACACCCCTCTTCCTCAACCCGGTTTATGAAGGCGGAGAAAAATGACTACTTTAGAAACATATATGGCAAAATATAACATTTGTAACCTCTTGTGTCAAGAGGGATCTGCATATCTACTTCTCAATATTCCGGCAAGCCCATTTTTAAAGACTGTTGCGCCCAGCACCACTTTGGACAGGGCTTCCTCCATAACATTCAAAGGCCAACGCGTCCAAAGTGGTGCTGGGCTTGTAACCCCTTCCTCGTGTTCACTCGCCCGCTTAAGTCGCTTCGCTCCTGACGGCCCCGCTCGCACGCCTCGCGGCGACGCGGGCTCACACCCCCTGCCTTAAGCCCTTGCGAAGAGGCCAAAGGCCGACGAAGCAATCTCGTCTTAACCCCACACCCGGGTTTCTTAGAGACAAAGCAAAGATTGACAAAGATTATTCATTATCATAATCTCTATGGAGTATTTATCACCTTTATTTAATATGTTTGTACTTGAAAAACCTAAAAAAATATGGAGATAAGAACCGACTTTTTAGTGATAGGCTCAGGCGTTGCGGGGCTTTTCTTTGCGCTCAAGGCGGCAAAGGCCGGCACCGTAGCGATTGTGACCAAGGTTGAAAAGGAAGAGTCCGCCACTTTTTACGCTCAGGGCGGCATAGCCTCGGTATTGGGTAAAGAGGACTCTTTCGAGTCCCACATGAAGGACACCATCGAAGCCGGGGCGGGCCTCTCGAACCCCGAGGTCGTTGAGATGGTTGTGAGGGACGGCCCCGA
>JACRCB010000046.1 GCA_016219165.1 Deltaproteobacteria bacterium
CCACTTTTGACAGGGCTTCCTGTTTAACATTCAAAGCCTTCGTGTCAAAAGTGGTGCTGGGCCGGTTTTTTTTATGCGGCGAGGACGTTATCTACGAGCCTTATCACCTCTTCCGCATCCAGATGGTCTAAAAGGAGCGGCACGATGGAGGGGTGTTCCACCTCTTCGTTGACCTCCCTGCGTATCCTGAAAAGGAAGGGCCTGACAACCTGAGGGTCGAACTGTATGCCGAGATATTTCCTTATCTCGGTTACGGCATGCGCAAAAGAGAGCCTTTTTCTGTAAGGCCTGTCCGTTGTCATGGCGTCGAAGGCGTCCACAAGCGCCATTATCCTCGACTCGAGCGGGATATTATCTGTCTTGAGTCCGTCCGGATAACCTCCGCCGTCCGGCCTTTCATGGTGGCTTCTGGCCATCCTCGCAACACCCTTCCATGGGAATCTTATCTTCGAGAGTATGTCGTAGCCAACGACCGGGTGGGTGTTTATCTCTATGTGCTCCACGGTCGTAAGCATGGCCGCCTTGTTTATTATGGTCTTGTCCACGGCCAATTTGCCGATATCGTGCAGCAACCCGCCTATCCTTATGCCCTCGATATCATCGGCCGGCAGCCCGAGCTCCTTTGCAACGGCCGTCGAGTAGGCGGAGACCCTGTGAGAGTGGCCGTTTGTATAGGCGTCCTTTGCGTCTATGGCCGCGGCAAAGGCGTATATCGTATTGTAATAGTTAGTGCGGAGTTCCTCATACAGGCCTTTGTTTTCATTGTACCTGTGCATGAGTTTCTTAAGGAGCGAATTCGTATGAAGGCTCACCGCTATATGCTTCGCCATCGCGCAAAGGAGGCGAAGGTCGCTTGGGGTGAAACCCTCCCCGGAGAATTTTTCGTTTATCGTTATGAAACCGTGGAATTCATCTTTAACGACAAGGGGTATGATTATCCTGGCGCTCATCCTCTCCATGGCGTCCATCACCGGGTGGAGGAGTTTTACAAGTTTCCCTTTACCCCGCAGAAGAACCGGGCCTTTATTCCTCGTCATCTCCCCCACTAGAGCCGCACTCATGGGTATTGAAATGTTTCTGTCGCGGACTATCCCCTTCGAAACGACCGGGTATACGGCCATCTTCTCGTGGTCATAGACGAATATCGCGCCCCTCGACGCGGAGAACGTCCCCATCACCATGTAAAGGGACGACTTTATAACCCTCTGGAAATCCTTCTGGGAGGTTATCTCCTCGCCGAGTTCCGCGAGGGCATTAAGGTTGAATATCAATCTTTCAAGATTCAGTTCCTCGCCCGTCATTATTCCGCCCCCTCCTTACACATCATTCGTTTTAACGGCCGTTAAGGGATTAATCATTGCACGGTGGTCTTGAATGCCCTCGCCCCTATCCTCTTAAGCGCCTCTTCCTCGGTCTTGCATACGGGAACGAATTTGGTAAGCCCGAGCATATTGAATATATCGTGGTTCACCTTCTTAAGCCCCGAAAAGAGCAATACCCCCTCACCCTCCTTTAACTTATCCATGATGCCGACAAGTATGGATATGCCTATGGAGTTGATGAGCCCGGTCTGGGAAAAATCTATAATAAGTTTCCTTATCCCTCTCTTGAGGAAGACGTCGCAGAGTTCCTCGAGCCTCTCGGCCTCTATGTCGTTCATATACTCGTCGGCATAAAGAATGACGCAGTCACCCAATTCCCTGAAGTTCTTATCTCTTTTCGCCATCGCTTCTACCTCCGTGTTTTCTCAACCTTTTTACCATCGCAAGCCTTGTGCCCCCCTTTACCTTTTCGAGCCTGACGACGTCCATGAGCCCCCTCATCATCTCCATTCCCCATCCCCGCCTGCGCCCATTAAGGGCGGGTGTCTGAGACACATGTCCCTGCGGGAAACCGATGCGGTCAAAGACCCGCCCCGCGTTCTCCACATATACCGCAAGGCCGTCCTCCCCGACAACAAATCGGATATTAACGTTGCCGAACCGAGTCTTGCTGTGCTCGAATGCGTTTATGCACGCCTCTATGACGGACGACTTTATCTCCGAAATACTGTCCTCGTCAAAACCCATCTCGGAAGATATCTCCCCCGCGGCGGTTGCGGCCACAAGTTCGGCCCTTGTCTTCATGGGCAAGGATATTTCGAACTCCTTAAGCGGCGCGCCCAATGAAGCGGAGGCTTCACCCCCCCTCCCGCTCAGGACGGCGTCCCTGAGTATTGCGAACCTCTCCATGTCGGTTGCCCAAACGCCCTCCAGCCCCATCCTCGAAAGCGCCTCCCTCGTAAACCCCTCCCTCGAGACCATCCATCTCGCCACCATCGTAACCCCGAACCTCTCCACCACTATATTCGCCCTTCTTATGAAATCCTCGACGTCGCTCGCGCTTACGGGGACCATCGCATCCCTCACCCCCACAACCCATGTCACCCGGTTTTTATCGTCATACCTTGCGCTCTGGAAGCCCTGCGCAGCGAATATGGCGAGGCCCTCCGCCCCCTCCCCTTTTTCGGCGTCAAAACATCCTGCTATATAAGGCAGCCGTATCTCATCCTCCGCTTCCTCAACGGCCGGCGCAGCGCGGTTCTTGAAGAGGGCCTTGGGTATCATCTGGCCGTTAAAGGTATTTAGAAGAAGGAAGACCTCCCCCTTGAGATTACCCCTGACCTTTCCCCCCTGAATATCGAAACCCTCCTTAAGCCTCTTAAGCGTAAGGTCGGTCTTTGCCTCCTCCCCGGTCCTTCCCTTCACCCCCGTCTCATATATATAATTGACAAAATCCTTTACCACCCTGTCTCCCGCCCACCTTGCAAACCCGTAACCTTCCTCAATCAACCCTATCCTCCCAAGGTTTTCAACCGCGGCCTTTATATCCTCCCAGTCAAAACCAAGCCTCTCTTGCAACTCCTCCACGGACAATCCCTTCGCGGAATTTGCGCAAAGATATGCAACCTTAAGTTCCTTAATGCTGTTTATAGGGACGGCCGAGAGGAGTAAACGGGAGGTCGTCCCGCAAACCACCTCCCCGGTATAGAGTTCCACCAACTCCTTAACGCTCGCCATGCGCCTCTTCCCCCCTGCCGCGGCCCTTATGATATTCTTAATATACACAGGGGCCCCTCCGGTAAGACGAACCATGAGCGTCAGGACCTCGGTATCGAACTCCATGCCATACCGCCCGCACATCCTCACCGCCATCGAAAGCGCCTCGTCCTCCTTAAGCCCGTTAAGGGGGATTACCTCTATCCCGGCAGCCTTGGCGCCCCCTTTTAGAATCTTACCGGTCCTGCCCGAAATGAGGAAGGGCGTGCCTTCAAGGAGTTCATCCATATATTCCCTGAGTATCCCACGGCCTCCTTCATGGAGAGAGACCCCCTCGACAAGGTCGAAATCGTCGAGGAGTAAAAAGACCGGGAGCCTGAAGTGCGCGGATATGAAACGCGGGGCGGAGAGGGCATTCCTTAAAAGGGCGAGAGGGTCTGAACTCGCCCGGCACTCCGTGTGCCTTGAGATAAGCCCCATGAGCCCGTCCATGTTGCTGCCCTCGATGAGTCCCTTAAGCCCTTTAATCGAGACCTCTTCCCTGGCTATCCTCGGGGCCCTCCCCAGAAATGCGATGTATTGCTTTATAACCGTCTTAAGATAATCTTCCGCGAAATCCTCCTCGTTTAAAAACTGCCTGAATTGATAGTATACTGGCACGACCCTTGTCTGAGAGAAAAACAGCCGGTGGTAGACCCTTCTTAAGACCTCGGTCTTCCCGACCCAGCCCCTGCCGACAAGGTACATCCCGCAAGGGCCCCCGCCCGCCTCGGCCGCCCTTTCAAGTATATGCTCTATATCCGCCTCTCTTCCGAAAAACTCGCTCTCGGGGCAGACGGAAAACACGGTTTCATCTTTCATATACATATACCCTGTTCTTGCCCATGGTCTTGGCGAAATACATGGTCCTGTCGGCGTTGAAGACAAGTTCCTCCACGTTCCTCGCATCCTGGGGGAATTCAGCGACCCCTATGCTTATGGTCACCCTTTCACTCGCGGAGAAACTCTCAGGGGGCAACTTCACCTGCTCCACCCCTTTCCTTACCCTCTCCGCGATAATAAAGGCGTCTTTTTTCCTCGTATACGGCAGTATGACAGTGAACTCCTCACCTCCGTATCTTGCCACCGCATCTATGGAACGGATCGCGCCCTTTATGGCGTTGGCAACGCTCTTTAACATCTCATCCCCGGCAAGATGGCCGTACCGGTCGTTAAAGACCTTGAAATCATCTATATCTATCATGAAGAGCGTGAAGTATTCGTTATACCGTTTCGCCCTTTCGACCTCCTCGATGAGTTTTTCCTGAAAATACCTCCTGTTTAGAATCCCGGTCAGCGAGTCCGTGACCGACAGGACCCTCAATTCCTCGTTTAAGTTCTGGCAGGTGTCCCTTTCGATGACTATGGAGGCGTAATTGGAAAGAAAGAGCAGGAACCTCAAGTCTTCCTTTGAAAACACCTCGCCCGTTATCTTGTCGGTTATGTTTAGCACCCCTATCACTTTGGAGCCCATCTTAAGCGGTATCGCCATGAAGGAACGGGTCTTGTATCCCGGACGGTTCTTCCTCGAAGGCATCTCGGCCTCGATGTCCGTGACAAAGAGAGGAGAGCCTTTCTCCGCTATGGAACCGGCTATGCCCTGACCGACCTTCACCCTGATATTCTCTATAACCTTCTTCTTTGCGCCCTTTGCGGCCTTGACTACCAAAGAAGCGCTCGCTTTGTCTAAAACCATTATGCTGCCCTGCTCGGCCCCGACGAGCGCGGTCGATTCGGAAAGGACCTTGTCGTAAAATTCCTCCTCGCCCGATACCGTTAGAATGGAGTTGAATATCCTCTCCATCGTATCGAAGACCCTTGACCCCTCTTGCCCGGTCTTTGCGGCAAACTCCCCGCGCACCCCCATGGAATAAAGCCCCTTAAGAAACGGGACGGCCATGCCCCTTACGGTATCGAGGACGGAAAATACATTTTCATGCGTTATGCCCTTTTGAGGTCCTCTTTCAAGCCTCAACAGTTCCCCCTCGGATAATCCGAGGTTCGCCAGAGATTTCAGAAACTCCCTCTCCTCGTCCGCGGCGGCCAAAGAGAACTCGCCGCCCACAACGGCCACGGAGGTTTCTCTTCCGAGGGATACCGGCACGACGAAGATATGCCTGTCGTTACGGCGTTTGTATATATAGGCATCCCCGCTTGCGACGGCTTTCAATACAGCCTTTGTGTATACCTCGGTTGCTGCCGCGTCCTTATCGAAGCCCCTGAGGAGCCCGGATATTGTCTCTAATTTCACCGGAGATGAAAGGAGGCTGCCCTGACCGTCATAGAGGGAGATGGGGATGCCCAATAGATTCGAGAGGCCCCGCTGGAATTGACCCCAGACGGAGAGGTTTAAGAATTCAACTCCCGACGCGCGAGGAGTGTTTATGTTTTCCATTTAGCCAAGACCGAAGAAGAATGGTTAGAAAAAATATGCCCTCGCATTGGTTATTTGAAAGCTCTGAAAAAGTATCTTGAGAGAACCCGGCACCACTTTGGACAGGGCTTCCTCCATAACATTCAAAGCCAACCCGCGTCGCCGCGAGGCGTGCGTGTCCAAAGTGGTGCTGGGTGGGTCGCCCGAAGTTTCCCCCAAAAATGCTTTTTTCAGAGGTTCCTTAATTATTTACTTTAACATAGAACAGAGAAAGCAACAACATTTTTAAGACTATCTCAATCACCCTTTAGGGTAGGTGTTTCCCGTAGATTTCAGACCTCTTTAAGCGTGTATCTTCTTCTCCCCAACCCTATGCCTTCCGCGTATTTCAATTGAACCGTCCAGTCAATCGAGGGATGCACGCCCCTGAATTTATCCCCTCCCTCTTCGAACCCTTTGGTGAGGGCGCTCTCTTCAAAGCCCCTTTTGGAATTTACAAGGTCTGCCGAGGCCTGGTCCAATGCCACGGGGTCAATGGAGGCGAGGATTCCTATGTCTGGAACTACCGGCGCATCGGTATGTCCGTAACAGTCGCATGTGGGGCTTATGTGGACAAGAAAATTTATGTAGACGCATCTCTCTTCCTTGCCCTTTACAGCCCCTTTTGCGTATTCCGCCATCTTTTCCTGCACCCTTTCAGCGCTCTCGTTCCACCGTATATTTATGGCGCCCTCGGGGCAGACCGCCATGCAATATCCGCACCCTGTGCAGGCTTCTTCTTTTATAACCGCCTTGCCTGCGAGTTCTATCGCAAGGGCGGGGCAGGAGGCCGCGCAATCGCCGCAGGCCGTGCACCCGCCGGGGTCTATTGCCGGGGGGCAGTTTGAGTGCTGAAGAAGTTTACCTTCCCTCGCTGCGCACCCCATCCCCATATTTTTCAAAACCCCGCCAAAGCCCGTAAGTTCGTGGCATTTAAAGTGGGTGAGGAAAACAACCCCGTCCGAAGAGTATATCTCTCTGGCTATGCTCACCTCTTCAAAATGTTTGCCGCCGACCTTAACGCCGGCCTTGCCATCCCCCCGCAATCCGTCCGCTATTATAAGGGGCGCCCCGGCAACCGCGTAATCAAAACCGTTTGTAATGGCGGTCTCAAGATGCCCTACGCTCGTTGTCCTCGTCCCCGCATAAAGGGTGTTGGTGTCCGTCAAGAAAACCATGGCCCCGGTCTTTTTAACCCTCTCAACCACCCTCCTTGCGAATACGGGCTGGATAAAAGAGGTGTTCCCCTTTTCCCCGAAATGGAGTTTTACCGCAACGATATGCCCCCTCCTGAACATCCCTTCGACCCCGGTAAGAAGTAAAAGGTCGTCGAGTTTGTCGAGGAGGTTCCTCTTCGCATCGGCCCTAAGGCCCGCGAAATATACGACACTATCGCCCATATCTTAAAATCGGAAGGGTATTGCGGGGAAGACTTCCCGACCCACCCAGCACCACTTTGGACAAGGCTTCCTTCATAACATTCAAATCCGACCCGCGTCGCCGCGAGGCGTGCGTGTCCAAAGTGGTGCTGGGGGAGCGAAATTCTCCCCGGAAGAATTTTTCCCCGGCAACCTGTCAGATTTCAAATATTACCGGCACTATCACAGGTCTTCTTTCGAGCGTTTTGTTAAAGAACCTTCTCAATGCCCTTCTCACTTCCTCTTTTATCTCGAGGCAATCCCCCCTGGCCTCGGCGCTGACCCCTCCGAGCGCCGCTGCGACCGTAGCCTTCGCCCTTTCGAGGAGGTCCAATCTCTCCTCTTCAAAGACAAGCCCCCTCGTTATGATTTCGGGGCCGTAGATTATCTCCCCGGTTTTTTCATTGAGCGCCACAACCGCAATCACCATCCCGTCCTGAGACAGATGTTTCCTGTCTTTAAGCACCATATCCTTCACATCCCCGACGCCCTTGCCGTCGACAAAGACCTTGCCCGCCTCGACCTTCCCGGTAACCATTGCGCCGCCCTCCGAGACCTCTACGACATCCCCGTCCTCCGCGATTATCACCCTTGCGGAAGGCACCCCCACCTCCTCGGCGAGATGTCCGTGCCGCACAAGATGCCTGAATTCGCCGTGGACCGGGATGAAATAATGGGGCTTCACCATATTGAGCATTATCTTCAGTTCCTCCTGGCTTGCATGCCCTGACACGTGGACCTCCGAGACCTTCTCGTATATGACCTCCGCCCCGCGGCGGTAGAGATGGTTCATCATGCTGGCAATCGCCTTTTCATGGCCGGGTATGAACTTCGAGGAAAGGACAACGGTATCTCCCTTCTTAACCTTAATCTGCTTATGGTTGTCCATCGCCATGCGCGTAAGCGCGCTCATGGGTTCTCCCTGTGAGCCCGTTGTAAGGAGCACGACATTATCCGCCGGGAGCCAGTCTAAATCCTTAAAGTCGAGTATAAGCCCCTCCGGGGCGTTCAGGTATCCGAGGGTCATCGCAATCCTTACGTTTTCAACCATGCTCTTACCGTTGAGTATGACCTTTCTCCCGAGTTTCTCCGCCGTGTTGAATACCTGCTGGGTCCTGTGGATGTTGGAAGAGAATGCGGCGACTATTATCCTGCCCGTGCATTTCCTGAATATCTCCTCGAGGTTCACCCCTATGACCTTTTCAGACAAGGTATAGCCCTCCTTCTCCACATTCGTGGAGTCGGACATAAGCACCATAACACCCCTCTCCCCGTATTCAGAGAACCTCGCGTAATCCGTCACCTCCCCGTCGACCGGGGTCTGGTCGAACTTGAAATCCCCCGTATGTATGACAACGCCCGCAGGCGTTGTTATGGCAAGCCCAACCCCGTCGACTATGGAATGGCTTACGCGTATAAACTCGACCGTGAAGGGGCCGATAGAGACTACTTCCCGCGGCCTTACGGTCTCAAAGGAGGTGGTCTTCAAGAGGTCGAATTCCTCCAGCTTCGCCTCTATGAGGCCTATTGTGAGCGCGGTTGCGTAGATGGGAACGTTTATCTCCTTTAATACAAACGGAAGCGCGCCGGTATGGTCTTCGTGGCCGTGGGTTATTATGAAGGCCACGACCTTCTCCCTGTTTCTTAAAAGATAACTTATATCGGGTATTACGATGTCTATCCCGAGCATGTAATCCTCGGGGAACATCAGTCCGCAGTCGATTACTACCACGGAGTCCCCGTACTCGATTGCGAGCATGTTGAGCCCTATCTCCCCGAGCCCGCCGAGCGGGATTATCTTGATGGGTTTTTTATCCATTACCTTTTTTTAGGGGGTTGGGTCAGCAGACCTGCAACCCCCTCAGCCAGCCGCCCCACGGCCTGCCCCGCCCTAAGTCGCTTCGCTCCTCAGCCGCGGCATTCCGTCCTCCGCCAGGCTGACCCGCCTTAAGGTCTGCTGACCCACCCCCCCGGGTTTTTTAAAAACAAACATATTAAAAGACTTTCACGACAAGACTTATCACAAGATTCCATGCCGGTCAAATAAGGCCCTGCCCCGGAGATTTTTAAATACAAAAATAAACTTCACCTTCACTCGATAAAGGCGAGGGCCCTAAAGATTTGCGGAAATCGGCCTCTATTCTCAAAGGGAATCGAGTTCTTTCTGGAGCGCCTCTTTCGTAACGCTCATCAATTCCCTTTCATCGGCGCTTCCTGCCTTTATGGGCCTGCCTATGGAGACCCTCACGGTTGCGGGGTTTATAGAAAGACTCCCCCTTTTCATAACCTTCTCCGTGCCCTTTATGGCAACCGGCACTACGGGCGCCCCACTCCTTACCGAAAGCAGAAACACCCCCCTCTTGAAAGGAAGAAGCCTTTCCCCCTCATTCCTCGTGCCCTCGGGGAACACCAAAACAGAGGTGCCGCGTTTTATCCTCTCCGCCGCCTTGCCTATGCTCTTTACCGCCTCTCCCGCATCGGTCCTGTCGATGGCTATGTAGCCGGCAAGACGCATGGCCCAGCCCACGAGGGGAATATTAAAAAGCCCCCTCGTCGCAACCCACCTAAACTGCAGGGGAAGGCTTGCCTGCAGGACCGGTATGTCGAAGGCGCCTTTATGGTTGGAGACGAATGTTACCGGCGAGGGGGGGATATTTTCGATACCCTTAATCTCAACCCTCACCCCGGAAATAAATAAAATTATCCTCATCCAGAACGTGGCGACGGAGTGGACCGCGTTGCC
>JACRCB010000043.1 GCA_016219165.1 Deltaproteobacteria bacterium
CTCTTTTTTAAACCTAACATTGCCAGACCCTCTATGGGATTGCGGAAAGTAAATCCTCACTTGCTTTCATGGGCAAAGGGGGCGGCTTAAAGTATTGCGCTCTATCAAAATAAAAAAAACCGGAGAGAAAATCTTTCTCCCCGGCTGTCCTTCATTAAGGAACTTTTGAAAAAGTATTTTGAGAGACCCTTTGTAAAAAGGTTCTCGACCCATGCTTCGCATGGGTGCCCCGCTCTCTCCAAAAACTTTCAGTTCAAAAACTTTCAGTTTTCTGAAAGTCTTTGAAAGGGGCAGGGCTCCCGTTGCTGCGCAGCAATTGCAATGGGAAGTGGAAATCTTTCCGACCCACCCAAAGGGTGGGTGCCCGAAGTTTCCCCCAAAAATGCTTTTTTCAGAGTTTCCTTAAATAAGCGTTCGATAAAACAGTCAAGTGATACAACTCTTCCATATATCCAAGAACTTCGAAGGCGGGGTTTCAGCCCTCTCTGACGTAACGGTCAATATTGAAAAGGGCGAGTTCTTGTTCATAACCGGCCCTTCCGGCGCCGGGAAGTCAACGCTCCTTAATATAATGTTCGGCGCGCAGTCTCCGACGGACGGCCATATACTGATAGAGGGAAGGAATTATCAGAAGATACCTCCCGGAGAGATACCGCTTCTGAGGAGGAGGACCGGATTCATATTCCAGGACTTTAAACTCATCAATAATAAGACCGTCTTTGAAAACGTTGCGTTGTCGCTTAAGATAATGGGGGTTGCGCCCGCCGAGATAAAAAAAAGGGTATTGAAGGCGCTTTCGTACGTTAAACTTGAGCACAGGGCGAATTTCAAACCGAGGGCCCTGTCCGGGGGGGAACAGCAGAGGGTTGCGATTGCGAGGGCGCTTGTGAAGGAACCCGCGCTCCTCTTGGCCGACGAGCCTACCGGCAACCTCGACCCGGAGATGTCCATGGAGATTATGGAACTCTTTAAGGAAGCTAATTCCAGCGGAACAACCGTCGTGGTTGCAACCCACGATAAAGCCATGATATCGAGGTTCAATAAGCGCGTGGTAACACTTTCCGCGGGGAGGCTCCTGACCGATGGCGTTTGATTAAAGACTCATATACGCCCTGACCGCGGCCTTTAAGAACATAAGGGGGAATTCTTTAACCGCCGTCCTCTCGACCCTTACCGTCGCGTTTTCCCTCGCCATATTCATCTTTTTTTTTACAGCCTCCGTGAATCTCAATAAGGCCGTTACCGCGTGGGGGAACCGAATGATGGTTGTCGCCTACCTTAAAGACGGTCCGGCAGGCGGGGGAGGCGCGGCCGAAGGGTTAAAGCAGGGAATAGAGGCCAGACCAGGGGTTAAAAAGGCGGAGTACGTTTCCAAGGAGAGTGCGCTTTCGACCCTCAAGGCGGGGCTCAAGGGCCATGAGGGGCTCCTCGAAGGCGTTCCCGCAGGGATTCTTCCGGCCTCATTCGAGATAACCCTCGACCCGTCTTACATAAACCCGGAGAGCGTCCATCCGGTCGTCGAGAGGCTTAAGGCCATGGACGCAGTCGAGGATGTGGAGTACGGGGCGGAGTTCGTTGCGAAGTTCTCGGCATTCTTAAGGTTCATGGAGGTCTTTACTCTCGCAATCGGGCTCTTCCTCGCATCCGCCACGGTATTTATCATCTCCAACACGATAAGGCTTACCGTTTACGCCAGAAAAGACGAGATTGAGGTGATGAGGTATCTGGGGGAGTCGAATCTCTTCATAAAGATACCGTTTTTCATGGAAGGGGTGACAGCCGGGGGTCTGGGGGGGCTTATTTCCCTGGCCATACTCGAACTCGGACGTTACGTCCTCGGCCTCTACATCCCGCCTTCCTTTGTCTTTGTCATCGAAAACACCTTCCCCTTCATATCTCTAACGGGTCTGGTCGTTCTTTGCGGGTTTTTTCTGGGAGGGGTCGGGAGCATTGTATCCATGGGCAGGTTCTTAAGGGTATGAGAAAGGCCGTTATTCCAACGATAGCGTTTCTTTTTCTTGCCGGATTGGCCAGCGGTGAGGAGGCCGCGCGCTATCCGAGGGAACTTGTAAAGAAAGAGAAGAAACTCGAAGACGTGAAAAAAAGGCTTAAGGAGGCAAGGGGCTATGTGTCTAAGATGTCGGAAAAAGAGACCGATATACTCGGAGAACTCGAAAAGGTAAACATGCAACTTAAGGAAAACAGGGATAAACTTAAAAAGGTCGGTGCGAACCTGAAAGACATAGAATCTCAGGTTAAAAAAACCGACAATAGGATAGGAAGACTCGAAACGGAAAGAACCTCTCTCGATGCCCGCCTCTACGCAAGGCTCAGGGCGATGTATAAGATGCGCGCAAACAGTATGGTCCCGGTCGTCTTCTCCTACGAAGCGGGCGC
>JACRCB010000047.1 GCA_016219165.1 Deltaproteobacteria bacterium
ATAAATATAAAAGACAGTCTTGACGAGTATGTCGAGAAATTCAGACGTACTGGCCTGCCTAAACTCGATATTAGTGGAATCTACGTGCTTACGCCTCCAACGGAGGCCGGGGCTCCTCTACATATTAACGGCGAGTGGCCTGACCCATGGCAACACGCCGAGAGGAAGGGTGTCTATCTCCTCTTCAGCAAAGGTTACCAATTGCTTTACATTGGCAAGGCCTCTGCAAAGAGCTGTATAGGCGCACGCCTGACTTCTCACTTCCAGCGTAACAGCGACGGATCGTGCAGAGTTGTTCATCCGGAATGGTGGAGTTGTTCTCCGAAATATGTGGTTACAATCGCTGTGCCCGATGAATTTGTTTGCGAGGCCCCCGCACTCGAAGAGTATCTTAACTCGAAGAGTATCTTATCGCATCGTTGAAGCCGCCGGATAACAAAACCGCGAAATGAAAGTTTGTAGAGTTCTGGGGTAGGGTAGAGTTCTGGGGACAGTATACTTAATTCCGTAATAGGCGTCATGGATATAGATAATTAGAAACACATCCCATATTCCGGGGAAAATTTGGGTGAACCTGCCCTCTCACCCCATCTTTATCTCCGCCTTTTCCAATAGTGTTATCCTGTCCCTCAATCCGGCCGCCTTTTCGAACTCGAGGTGTTTTGCGGCCGCCTCCATCTCACGCCTGAGTTCCCTTATCTTCTTGGGTATCTCGTGCGGCGCCGCATATTCCTCCACCTCCTCCTTTGCCGTGGCCACGGTGTAATAGTCCGCCTCGTAGATGGAACTGATTATGTCCTTTATCTTGCTCTTTATGGTCGTGGGGGTTATCCCGTTCTTTTCATTGTATTCCGCCTGCAGCCTCCGTCTGCGCGTTGTCTCATCCATGGCGGCCTTCATCGAGCGCGTAACCGCGTCCGCGTACATTATGACCCTGCCGTTTATGTTCCGCGCGCACCTTCCGAAGGTCTGTATGAGGGAGCGTTCCGACCGCAGAAACCCCTCCTTGTCCGCATCGAATACCGCGACCAGAGAGACCTCGGGCAGGTCCAGCCCCTCTCTTAAGAGGTTTATCCCCACGAGGACGTCGAATTTTCCGAGCCTCAAGTCCCTTATTATCTCCACCCTTTCGAGCGTTTCTATATCCGAATGGAGGTATTTTACCCGTATCTCCATGTCCGCATAGTACTGGGCGAGGTCCTCGGCGCTCCTCTTTGTAAGGGTTGTAACGAGCACGCGTTCGTCCTTTGCGGCCCTCTTTTTTATCTCTCCTAAAAGGTCGTCTACCTGTGTCCGGGCCGGCCGTATAAGAACCTCGGGGTCCATAAGCCCTGTCGGGCGGATGACCTGCTCCACGACCCTGCCTCCTGATTTCTTGCGTTCCTCGTCGCCAGGGGTTGCGGAGACATAGATTGTCTGGTTTACCCTTTCTTCGAATTCCTCTGACCTGAGGGGGCGGTTATCCAGAGCCGAGGGGAGCCGGAATCCGTATTCGACGAGCGTTTCTTTTCTTGAGCGGTCTCCGTAGTACATGCCGCCGAGCTGCGGGACAGATATATGGCTTTCGTCTATGAACAGCAAAAAATCCTTCGGGAAATAATCTATCAGCGTATAAGGGGGCTCTCCCGGGGGCCTTCCGGAAATATGCCTTGCGTAGTTCTCTATCCCCGGACAGTAGCCCATCTCCTCCAGGAGTTCGATGTCAAAGAGGGTCCTCCCTTCGAGCCTCTGCGCCTCGACGAGTTTATCCCGGGATTTAAGTTCCTGAAGCCTTTCCCTCAGTTCCTCTCTTATGGCGTCTATCGCCATCTTAATTTTTCCCCTCGTTGTAACGAAGTGGCTTGCCGGGTGGATAAGCGCCTTTTGGAGCCTGTTTACGACCTTTCCCCTCATCGGGTCTATCTCTGAAATAGCCTCGACCTCGTCCCCGGAAAACTCTATCCTTAAAGCCGTCTCCCCCTCGTAAGCGGGAAATACCTCGACCGTGTCGCCCCTTACCCTGAAGGCCCCCCTCGAGAAGTCCATATCGCCCCTTTGGTACTGCATCTCGACGAGCCTCTTTAAGACCGCATCCCTCTGCGCCGCCATTCCCTTCTCCACATAGATGTGTATACTTCCGTAATCGCCGGGCGAGCCTATCCCGTATATGCACGAAACCGAGGCGACCACTATGACGTCCCTGCGCGTAAGTATCGAGTGGGTGGCCGAGTGGCGGAGTTTATCTATCTCATCGTTTATGGAGGCGTCCTTTTCGATGTAGGTGTCCGATGCGGGCATATACGCCTCGGGCTGGTAGTAGTCGTAATAGGATACGAAGTACTCGACCGCGTTTTCCGGGAAGAGGTCCCTGAACTCGGCAAAAAGCTGCGCCGCGAGGGTTTTATTGGGCGCTATGACGAGGGCGGGCCTGTTGGCCGCCTCTATCACCTTTGCCATGGTAAAGGTCTTGCCGCTTCCGGTAACGCCCATAAGGACCTGATTTTTTTCACCCTTGCGGATGCCCTGTGTAAGGGCCTCTATCGCGCGCGGCTGGTCGCCATTGGGCGTGAACTCGGTTACGAGTTTAAAGGGCGAGCCGATGCCCTGTCTTAGCGTCTTTCTTGCCATGGTTGATTTGAAATTATAGCATAATCCGCGCGGTAAATCTTGAAAGAGGGGGGCTTGGGGGTTGTTGAAAAAGTCCTGTTTTGTCACCCTGAATTTGTTTCAGGGTCTCGCAGCACTTTGATTTTATTGGATGCTGAAACGAGTTCAGCATGACAGGTTGCGCTCCCGGCTTGCGCTTGTGGAGCGCTTTGGGATTTCGGTTAAAGGCAAAGAGTAATTGATCTTGCGGTGGATAGGGAATAGAATGGCGGCATAAAACGGTGGCTGGCCATCCTTCTTTGAGGAAAAGAGGGGGAGGCGGAAAAATATGGGATGTGTTGTCCCGGGATTTTCCCGCATACCTGCGTAAACAGGCCGGTTCCGTCATCTCCTCCTTAAATAAAACAGCCGCCCTTCTTTGCTCTAACTTTCCGCCTATATGATATACTGTCGGCCATGCCTTCAACCGTAGAAATAACCTCGCTCGCGTACGGAGGCAATGGAGTCGGAAGGATTGACGGAAAGGTCGTATTCGTGCCTTTTACCGCGCCGGGGGACGTTGCCGAGGTTGAAATGACCTCGGAAAAAAAGGACTTCGGATTCGCAACCCTCACCGGGTTAAAAACACCTTCCCCCCTTCGCCAAACCCCTCCGTGCCCGGTATTCACGCTGTGCGGCGGGTGCCAGTGGCAGCATATCGGCTACCCCCATCAGGTGGAATGGAAAAACATCATCTTCTCAGAAACGCTTAAAAGGCTGGCCGGCGTTACCCCCCCTTTAACCCCCCCCGTACCTTCGCCAAAACCCTATAACTACCGCTCGAGGTCGCGTTTCCATACCGACGGAGAGAGGTGGGGATTTTTTGAGGCGAGGACCCACGACGTCGTGGACATAGAAGGATGCCCTTTGCTTGAACCCGTCATAAACACAACCTTCAAGGGAATTAAGAACGCGGCCCTGCCCAAAACCCTTTACAGTTTCGAGATAGCGCGGGATTCGGAAAAGGAGAAGACCGTTGCGGCGTTTTTTATGAAGACCCCGGCTGCCTTTGACTGGGCAGGGGCGCTTTCCAAGGTAAAGGAACTCAAGGGTTATGAGGTCTGGGTGAAAGACCCTTTTAAAAGAGGGAAAGGGAGGCTCATGGAAAGGGAAGGGGAGGAGGACATTTCCTACTGCGCGGACGGCCTCCATTTCTCAGCCGCGGCCGGCTCGTTTTCACAGGTAAACATCCCGCAGAATACGAACCTCGTCGAAAACGTCATCGAGTTCTCCGCGCTTACGGGAAAAGAAGACATCCTCGATATTTTCTGCGGGGCCGGGAACTTAACGCTCCCTCTCGGAAAAAGGGCGAAGAAGACCGTCGGCATAGATTCGGACCCCCGCTCCATCGGTTACGGCAGGAGGAATGCGGAAAAAAATAAGATTACGTCCGTGGAATTTGCCTGCGAGAGCGCGGCAAGGTCCAAGGCCCTTGAAAATATCAGGCCCTCTGTGGTAATATTAGACCCGCCCAGGGGAGGAAGCCTCGAGGTTGTAAGAAAGATAGCGGGCCTCAAGATAAAAAGGGTTATCTATGTCTCATGCAACCCTCCGGCCATGGCGCGGGATATCTCGATTCTCCTTAAAGGCGGCTACACGCTATTTTCCGCCGTCACAATTGACATGTTCCCACAGACATACCATATAGAGGCAATAGCCGGGCTGGGCCGAGTTTCCCTCAAGGGGAGGTTGGGATGAAAGAACTTCCGATAGTGAAAAAGTTAAAAGAAGAACTTAAAAAGGTCGAGCGGGAACTCCGCTTCGAGGTTCCGAAGGAACTCAGAAAGGCCGCGGCGCACGGGGACCTGAGGGAGAACGCGGAATACGAAGCGGCAAAACAAAGACAGTCATTTTTGCAGTCGAGGCTGCACCACCTCAACAGCCGGATACACTCCCTTTCTTCCTTAAAACTCGAAAATATCCCGAAAGACACGGTGGCGTTCGGCTCGAAAGTTTATCTTGAAAACCTCACAAGCGGCGATAAGGTCGTCTACGAACTCGTCACCCCGGAGGAGGTCGACCCCAAAAACGGAAAGATATCGGTGTCCTCGCCCATAGGGAGGGCGCTCCTCAGCAAATACGTGGGAGATGAGGTGTCTATAAACCTGCCCTCGGGGCTGAAGGAGTATGGTATAACCGCCCTCGAAACGCTCCATGACCTCGTGTTTAAGGGCAGCCAGCCAGCCCCGCAGGAATCCCCTGAAAAGGATTAATCCCGTCTGAAGCCCCCCGGAAAATCCTTTTTTGCAAAGGGTTCCCGCCCCGTTTAAATCTTTAAATTTTCATATTTTTGTGATAGGATTGCCGCTCTTGAAGGGAACCGTGCATAGGCGGATTCCCTTCAAAAGGTTTTCTTATGTCAAATACATCAAAGGAAGGAGCGCTTATGAACGCAAGGAAGAATCTCTTTTTTCGCATCCTGCTCGTCATGCTGCTCGTATTTTCCGCGGGCATCATTGAGGCAGGCGAGGGAAAAAAAGAACATGCAGGCCACTGGGGTTACGAAGGCGAGGCAGGGCCGAACCGGTGGGGAGAACTCTCGCCTGAATTCGCCGTCTGCTCCGAAGGAAGGACCCAGTCGCCCATAGATATAACAACGGGGACGGAGAAGGACTTAAAAGACCTCGAATTCAAATACAATAAGAATTCCTCACTCGACATCGTAAACAACGGCCACACGGTCATGGTCAATTACGAAGGGGGGTCTGCGCTCGTTGTGGACGGCGATGAGTACGGGCTTGTGCAGTTCCATTTCCATTCCCCGAGCGAACACACGGTAAACGGCAATTACTATGACATGGAAATGCACCTCGTACATAAAAATAAGGAAGGGAAACTCGCGGTAGTCGGGGTCTTCATGAAAAAGGGCGGACAAAACACGGCCCTCGACGGAATATGGGCGAACCTGCCGAAGGAAGAGGGTAAAAAGACGGCGGGCGTCCCTTTCAACGCGGCGGACCTGCTGCCCCAGAACAAGGCATACTTCAGATACCCCGGCTCGCTTACAACGCCTCCATGCTCGGAGGGCGTTACATGGCTGGTGCTTAAAAACACGGTCGAGGTCAGTGCCGAGCAGATAGAGGCGTTCAGGAAGATAATGGATAACAACAACCGCCCGGTTCAGCCGCTGAACGAGCGTGAGGTCGAGACCAAGGATTAAGGAACCTCTGAAAAAGTATCTTGAGAGAACCCGACCCATCCTTTGGATGGGTTCCCCGTAAAAAGGTTCTCTCAAACTCTTTCCAAAACTTTCAGTTCTAGTGGGCACAGCCCACTCTAAAAGTCTTTGAAGGGGGCTTGGGGGAAACTTTTCTACAGAAAGTTTCCCCCAAAAATGCTTTTTTCGGAGATTCCTTAACCTTTATCCCCGGCTTTGCATTCCGGGAACCGGGCCCTTTAAAAATTTTGAGAGGACCTTTTCCTAAACGATGCCGGAACAAGGGAGGCGCAAGTTTACAGAAAGGTTCTCTCAAAAAGCGGGGGAGTCTATGAACAGGGCGTTTGTATATGCCGTACTCACATCGTTTATATGGGGGCTCGCCCCCGCGTTCGAAAAGATGGGGCTCAGGGGGAAGATAGACCCGTATGCCGGGGTGGTCATAAGGACCGTCCCCATAGCGGTCATTGGTCTTTTCGGGCTTCTCTTTCTGGGAAAGATAAAGGAGATTTCGTCCGCCGATTTAAGGAGCGTCGCCTTTGTGGTCGCGGGGGGGCTCCTTGCGGGATTTTTCGGCCAGGTTGCGTTTTATTCCGCCTTGAAGGCCGGCGAGGCCTCAAAGGTCGTTCCCCTTGCGGCAACCTATCCGCTCGTGGCTCTCGTCATATCGGTCATTTTCCTGGGCGAGGAGCTCACCTTGCAAAAATTCGCGGGGATAGGGATGATAGTCTCCGGCGTGATACTCTTGAGATAAAAAACCCGAATGGAAAATCCCGGAAAGACCGACTACAAATCCACGCTCAACCTTCCGAAGACCGATTTTCAGATGAAGGCTGACCTTGCAAAAAGAGAGCCCGAGATACTCGCAAGGTGGGAGTCTTCCGGCCTCTATAAAAAGATTACGGAGGAAGGCAGGGGGAGGGAGAAGTATATACTCCACGACGGCCCCCCCTACGCAAACGGCAGCATCCATATGGGCCATGCCCTCAATAAAATCCTCAAGGACATGGTTGTGAAGTCGAGGTTCATGATGGGCTTTTCCACCGACTATGTGCCGGGCTGGGACTGCCACGGACTGCCCATAGAACTTCAGGTCGAAAAAAACCTCGGGAGGGAAAAGGAATCCCTTCCGAAACATGAGATAAGGAAAAGATGCAGGGAGTACGCCCAAAAATACGTTGGCATCCAGCGGGGAGAATTTAAAAGGCTCGGGGTCTTCGGCGAGTGGGATAACCCCTATCTTACGATGGATTTCGGCTATCAGGCGGCCATATTAAGGGAACTGGGCAAGGTCTGCGCGCAGGGGCTCGTATATAAAGGGAAAAAACCGGTCCACTGGTGTTCATCGTGCATGACCGCTCTGGCCGAGGCCGAGGTCGAGTACATGGAAAAGACCTCGCCATCGGTGTACGTGAAGTTTAAGGTTGTAAACCCCCAAGGGAAGTTCTCCATAAGTCCTCAAAAGGGCACATACTTTGTCATCTGGACAACCACTCCGTGGACATTGCCCGCAAACCTCGCCATAGCGCTGCACCCTATGGAGATGTACCGTTTTGTCAAAACGCCGGCCGGCGAACTTATATTGCACCAGTCGTTGATAAAACCCTGCATGGAAAAATTCGGTTTTAAAGAGTATGAAGTTGTTGAGGGTGCATTGACAGGCAGGGAACTCGAAGGGGTTGTATGCCGCCACCCCTTTATTGACAGGGACTCCAATATCATTGCGGGCGAACACGTGACAACCGATACGGGCACGGGATGCGTCCACATAGCCCCGGGCCACGGACAGGAAGACTACGAACTGGGGCTTAAGTACGGCCTCGACATATACGCGCCTGTTGACAACAGGGGGAGGTTCACGGACGAGGTAAAAGGGTTTGTAGGGCAAAATGTCTTCGACGCCAATAAAGGCATTATCGGACTTTTAAGGGAAAAAGGCGCGCTCCTTAAAGAGGAGGCCGTTACCCACTCCTACCCCCATTGCTGGCGGTGCAAACACCCCGTCATATTCCGCGCAACGGAGCAGTGGTTCATGTCAATGGAAGAGAAGGGGTTAAGGAAACGCTCGCTTGAGGCAATCGACAAGGTCAACTGGATACCCTCATGGGGAAGGGACAGGATATATAACATGGTTTCAAACCGTCCCGACTGGTGCCTTTCAAGGCAGAGGGCATGGGGAGTTCCCATCCCCGCGCTTAAGTGCGGGGGATGCAAAAGGAGTTTCCTCGACGCCAGACTTATCGAACATCTGACAATGCTCTTTGAAAAAGAAGGCGCGGACGTATGGTTTTCAACAGGTTTACCCAACCTTCTTCCGCAGGGGGTGCAATGCCCGGAATGCGGCTCCGCCGAACCGGCAAGATTCGATAAGGAAGAGGACATCCTCGATGTATGGTTCGATTCCGGGGTGAGTTTTGCCGCAGTGCTCGAAAAAAGGGGAAATCTTAAAGACCGGGCGGACATCTACCTCGAGGGAAGCGACCAGCACAGGGGCTGGTTCCAGTCCTCGCTCCTCGCATCCATGGCTGCGAGGAATCGTCCTCCATACACTTGCGTCCTCACGCACGGTTTTGTCGTGGACGCGGCCGGCAGGAAGATGAGTAAATCCGTCGGCAACGTCATTGCCCCGCAGGAGGTCATAGACAGATACGGCGCCGAAATCCTGAGGCTCTGGGTAGCCGCCGAGGATTACAGGGAGGACATAAGGATATCGGAAGAGATACTCTTAAGACTCTCCGAGGCATACAGGAGAATCCGCAATACGCTGCGCTACATCCTCGGTAACCTCTATGACTTCGACCCCCTGAAAGATTCGGTTGAGTACGAAAAACTATCGGAACTCGACAGGCTCACGCTGGAGAGGCTCGCAAAACTTGAAGAGCGCCTTGTCCCGGCATACAAAAACTTCGAGTTCCACACGATATACCACTCCGTCCACAACTTCTGCGCCGTGGACCTGAGCAGTTTCTACCTCGATATCCTGAAGGACAGGCTGTACACGTCGAGGCCGGACTGCGTCGAGAGAAGAGGCGCCCAGACGGCGATATACTCCGTGCTCAACCGTCTATTGCGTCTTCTGGCGCCGGTGCTGGTATTTACAACGGATGAGGCATGGGGGTTCATGCCGGCAAGACATCCGGAATCCGTTCATCTTGCGGGATTCCCGGAGGCCGTAAGGAAGTGGGCGGATGCCGGACTCGAAAAAAAGTGGGCCGCGCTCCTTGAGGTAAAAGACGCGGTGGGAAAAGCGCTCGAATCTTCAAGGAGGGATAAAAAGATAGGGCATCCGCTCGATGCAAGGGTTTCCATGGCCCCCGGTCCGGAACTTAAAGATTTCCTCGTAAAAAATACGCAGACCCTGCAGGAGATACTGATTGTGTCCGAGGTCAGAATCCTGGACACCCCGCCGGAGGGTAGCATCGAGGCAAAAGGGATTGCGGGGCTTAAAATCCTGATAGAGAAGGCCGAGGGCAGAAAGTGCGAGAGGTGCTGGCACATAAGCCCGACCGTGGGCGGGAACATAGAACATCCGTCGTTATGCGCAAGGTGCGTTGAGGTTTTGTCTTGAAACGAAAGATAGTCGCGCTTACGGTCGTGTCTACGGCCCTAATCGACCAGATAACGAAGGCGCTCGTTACTTCTTCCATCGGACAAAACAGCGTCGTGCCGGTCGTTACGGGCCTTTTTAACCTCGTAAACTTCAGAAACCCCGGCGCGGCGTTCGGGCTCCTGCGGGAAGGGGATATCTTAAGGACGGTATTGCTTGTCCTCGTATCCATTCTGGCCCTCATTGTAATAGCCGCCCTTCTAAGGCAATCGAAGGACGGGTGGACTATCTTCTCCCTCTCGCTTATCGCCGGCGGGGCGGTCGGCAACCTCATAGACAGGGTGAGGTTCGGCGAGGTCGTTGACTTTCTCGACTTTTATATCAACGGGTGGCACTGGCCCGCCTTCAATGTTGCCGACTCCGCAATAACGGCGGGGGTCGTCTTGTCGCTTGCAGGTTTTTGGTTAAGGCCGCACACCAGGGTTTGAGGAAAACTCCGTTTGCGGGAAACTTCCGGGCCTTAAAATCCTTAAAGAACCTCTGAAAAAAGCATTTTGGGGGGAAACTGCGGGCACCCAATTCATCAGCCCTTATGCTCCTGCCATGCGAGTTTTGTCATTTCATTATCTATAAACTTCCTCACCGCATAGAGGTCCTCGGCCGATATCTCATTGAACTTCACCCCTGCGCCTCTGAAAAGATTGTTCGCGGCGCTCGGCGGGGTGACCCACCTTACGATGCCTCTCGCATTTATAACCCTTTCAATCCCGCGCAGCGAAAACTTAAGGCTCATTAACGTCCCCGGAAGCAGCTCAACCCTCGTGTGCAAAAACACCCCCCCGATGCTGATATTCAGAAGGAAACCCGTGTAGGTCTTCTCTCCCACCATGAAGTCCACCGGTACGGAGACCGGGACCCTATCCTCTTTTCTATCGAGCTTTTTTTCCGGGAAAAGCAGCGTATTCACCCTGTATACAACCTGTTCGGGGCTGAAACCCTTTGACAGAAGCCCCTTTGCCCCGAGTCCCTTCAATCTTGCCACCACATCTCCCGGCTCGTAAATCCCGGTTATCACGAGCACGGGCATATTACCGCCGCAGCCGTTATCCCTCATCCATTCGAGGACGCCGAAGCCGTCTACGTTCGGCATCTGGAGGTCCAGGACGAGGAGGTCTATGCCCCTTGGGTCTATCTGTATCTCCCTTATGACGTCCCTGCCGTCGCTCGCAAACCTCACCCTGTGCCCGGCCTCTGAAAGTATGGCGCTTAATTTCGTCCTAAAAAACACGGAATCGTCGGCAAGAAGGATGGTCTTGGAATCGTTCGTTATCATCGAACACTCCTTTCTTCTGTAAAATGGGTATGGAACCGGGCCTGCCGACGCGCAACGGCGGGGAATTTTCGAGATGGCGGTTCATTAAACCTAAAAAACACGGAGTCGTCGGCAAGAAGGATGGTCTTGGAATCGTTCGTTATCATCGAACACTCCTTTCTTCTGTAA
>JACRCB010000052.1 GCA_016219165.1 Deltaproteobacteria bacterium
CCGAGGCCGGCAGCGACGACCGGGTCTACAAGTCCGAGACCATCGAGGGGGCGGCCCAGGTGCTGGAGCAGGCCAGCCTGGTGGTCATCATCCCCGGGTACGGCATGGCCGTGGCTCAGGCCCAGCACGCCGTCGGGGAATTCACGGAACTCCTTAAGGCAAACGGCGTTTCGGTAAAGCACGCCATACACCCGGTCGCCGGAAGGATGCCCGGCCACATGAACGTGCTTCTGGCCGAGGCGGGCGTGCCGTATACGGACTTAATCGAGATGGAAGAGATAAACCACGAATTCCCGGATGCCGATGTCGCGCTCGTAATCGGCGCAAACGACACAACGAACCCGGCCGCGCGCTATGATGTGAAAAGCCCCATCTACGGCATGCCCATACTCGACGTGGACAGGGCAAAAAGGGTCATCGTCTGCAAGAGGGGCATGAGCCCGGGGTTTGCCGGCATAGATAACCCCCTCTATTTGCTTCCGAACGCGTATATGCTTTTCGGCGACGCCAAGACCACGGTCCTTAATCTGGTCGAAGGACTAAAGTCCGCCGCCGCGTCTCCCTGAAAAACGGATAAAAACAAAAGCCCCGCGGCGTCATGAAACCGGGGCTTTTGTTTGATACCCTGCAGGTCTTTCAAACCTTCGTTTTTTAATTCCGCCCCTACCCCTGCCTCATCATATCTTTTTTCTGTTTAATTATCTCCTCGTGTCTTTTCATCAGCACATCGAGTCTGTCTATCATCGTCTTTAATTTTTTCTTATCGGCCTCCGTGGGCTTATGCGACATATCTTTTACTATCCCCATAGTCTCCTTCATCATGCCCAGCGCTTCCTGTATCATATCGTGGTATACAACCGTCTCCTTGCCCTTTCCTTCCTTTTCCGCCGCATGGCTGAATGCGGGAGCCGTCAGGGAAAGGATTACAAGAAAGACGCCGGCAAAAAGGGTTGTTCTGGTTTTCTTCATCTCCACCTCCCTATTGAGTTTGTTTCAATGCGGGAATTTTAACACGGATTTAAGGCCGTGGTAAGACAAAAAAGCCTCCGGCCCCCGCTTGAGGGTGCAGGCCGGGTCTCTTCCCGGCCATACCGCGGCGCTAACAGCGGGCCGCGCCGTAAAACCCCCAATTGTATTGACTTTCAGCGGCGATTCTGATAATCCTTAATTCAGGATGAGGCATAAGTTCCGGCAAAAGAGGTTTTTTATCTATTTTGGCGCGGCCCTGTTAGCGATAACGGTCTTCACCGTGGTGGGGAAAAACGGGCTTATAGACGCCTACGGGTTTAAGAAAGAGCGGGACAGGATTTCCGAGCTCAACAGAACGGTCGAAGAAGAAAATAAAAGGCTCACCGAAGAGATAAGGCTCTTTAAAACCGACAGGCGCTACGTTGCAAACCTCGCAAGAGAAGGGCTCGGAATGCTCGGCAAAGACGAGGTCATCTACAATATCGAAAAGGAAGAAAAAAAGTAAGCCAGACCTCCGTCTCCTTTCCGGCCCCGGGAGACGGCTTCAATTCCGTTTAAAATCCACAGACACACCGGGAAAAGATGAAAAAAACGGTAAAGGCCGCAGGGATTCAGCTCGCCCCGTCTTTCAACAGAAGGGAAACCCTTCTCAGAACCGAACATCTCATAAGGCTTGCCGTAGAAAAGGGCGCCAAGCTCGTCTGCCTTCCCCAGCTTTTTGCCCTGCGGTGGTTCCCCTCCAAGATAGACAATGAAGGTTTCTCCCTCGCCGAGCCCGAGGACGGCCCTACCGTTACGTTTTTGAGGGAACTCGCCCAGAAGGAAGGGGCGGTCGTAATAGCCCCTGTATTTGAGAAGGACGGCGGGGATTATTTCAATACGGCGTTTGTTGTCGGAGATGACGGCGGCATCATCGGCAGATACAGAAAGATGCACGTCCCGCAGATCCCGCTGTGGGAGGAAAAGACGTATTTCAAGCCGGGAGACCTCGGGTTTCCGGTATTCAAGACACGGTTCGGGACCATAGGGGTACAGCTCTGCTGGGATGTGTTTTTTCCCGAAGGCATGAGGATACTCGCGCTCAAAGGGGCCGAGATAGTGTTTGCGCCGACCGCATCCGCCTTCTCGCATTCGCATCTTAAGTGGGAGAGGGCTATCGCCGCATCCGCCCATGCAAACGGCCTTTTTATATTCAGGGTAAACAGGGTCGGCGTGGAAGGCAGGCAGGAATTCTACGGGAGGAGTTTCTGCGTGGGGCCCGACGGCGAATACATAGTGAAGCCCGCGGGCCCCTCCGAGGGCATAATACTCGCGGAGATGGACCTCGCCGGGATAAACGCCGTAAGGAACGTATGGGTATTTCTTAAGGACAGAAGGCCGGATAACTACAAGGAGATAGCGGAAGAGCCAAGATGAGCGGCAGGATAAAAGATATAATCATGAATGTCCTCGAAGAAGCCTCGGCCGTAGGCGCGCTCTCGACCCCCCCTTGTTCGTTCCCTTCCGTTATTATCGAAACGCCGAAGAAAGAGGGGTTCGGGGATTTTTCAACGAACCTTGCGATGCTGCTCGCTCCGCTCGAAGGCCGTCCGGTCAGGGAGGTTGCAAGGCTCCTCGGCGATAAGATAACAGGCGCTTCTTTAGATGTTTTAAGATGCGAGGTCGCGGGCCCGGGGTTTATAAATATCTTCCTTAAAGAATCCTACTGGCACGGGGTGCTTGCGGAGATAGTGAGGAAGGGGGGCGCTTACGGGGATACGGACATAGGTAAGGGGAAAAAGGTCCAAATCGAGTTTGTGAGCGCAAACCCCACGGGCCCCCTCCACATAGGGCACGCGAGGAACGCTTCCGTGGGAGATACACTGGCAAACGTAATGAAGGCCGCGGGTTTCGAGGTTACAAAGGAGTATTATATAAACGATGCGGGATTGCAGGTTTATACGCTCGGAGAGTCGGTGAGGCTGCGCTGGTTGGAAATGCATTGTGGCAAAAAGGTGGAATTCCCCACCGATTATTATAAAGGAGAATACGTAAAAGAACTGGCGGATGAAATCTCAAGGACGTATGATTCGGAAATTCTTGACAGGATCCCCGCGGGGCAGGCTCAGGCTGTCCCATTGTTTCAGGAATTTGCCTGCGAGGCGATGCTCAAAATGATTAAAAAAGACCTCCAAGACTTCGGTGTTGAGTTCGACGTGTGGTACAGCGAAAAAGAAAAACTCCGCGACAGCGGACTCGTTACCGGCACAATGGAGAAACTCCGGGACAAGGGTTTTCTTTACGAAAAGGAAGGCGCCATCTGGTTCAGGACGACGGATTTCGGGGACGATAAGGACAGGGTTTTAATGAAGGCCGACGGCGAATTAACCTATTTCGCCTCGGATTGCGCCTACCATCTGGACAAGGTCAAGAGGGGGTTTTCAACCGTCATAAATATATGGGGCGCGGACCACCACGGCTACGAGACCCGGGTGAGGGCGGTCTTCAAGGCGTTCGGCTGCGATGAAGGCGTTCTTAAAATAGTGTTCATCCAACTCGTGGCCCTCACAAGGGGGGGGGTGGCAATGGCGATGGGCAAAAGGGAGGGGGAGTTCGTAACGCTTAGGGAGGTGCTGGACGAGGTGGGCAAGGACGCGATGAGATTTTTCTTCCTTATGCGGAAAAGCGACGCCCATCTCGATTTCGACCTCGAACTCGCAAAAAAACAGGCTCCGGAAAACCCGGTTTACTATGTCCAGTACTGCCATGCCCGGATTATGAGCATAATGGGGTTTGCGGAGGAAAAGGGCGCGAGATTGTCCGGGGAACCCGGCTTGGAGGTTCTTAAAGAACTCAAACTTAAAGAGGAGCTCGACATAATAAAGCACCTCGGGACGTTTGAAGAGGTTGTAGAAAAGAGCGCCGTGCATCTTGAACCTTACAGGCTCACGTTTTATCTGCGGGAACTCGCCGGACTCTTCCATCCATATTACAACCGTAACCGGGTGGTGTCGGAAAACGCCGCACTTACCCTTGCGAGGCTATTTTTATGCAAGGCCGCGGCAACGGTTATAAGAAAGGGGCTTGGTCTTTTAGGGGTGAGCGCGCCGGTAAAGATGTAGGGGCGTTCGCCGTCCGCGGTATAAATAGCCGACAAAACGAGGAGATTCCTGGGCACGCCAATCATGGTTGCAGAAGCCCGGAATAAATTAAAAATTGACACCTCAATTTAAATCTGTATAATATTACAGTATTTTTTCCAGTGAGTCCAACCGCAGAGGGGGTGAATTTTTTGTCAGAGGTCAAGGTTATAGATGACCAACTCGAAAAGGCGCTCAAGATACTCAAAAGAAAACTCGCTCAGGACGGAACCTTTAAAGAGATAAAGAAGCGTAGGTATTACGAAAAGCCGAGTGTAAAGAAAAAGAGGAAACGCCAGGAGGCTCAAAAAAGAAGGGTCAAGGCGATGAAAAAGGCCACAAGATTCCGCGAGTAGGTTTTCCCGGGCGGGAAGGATTCGGCCCGGCAAGGAAGTTCAGGACGCGGCTTTTTACAAAGGGTTTTCCCTAACAGTTTGCGGAAAAACTCGAAACCTATTCAGGCTGCTCAAAAACGTCCAGATGCGAGGCGTCGAGGAGCGAGGAATGAGCAACTGTGTTGTCAAGAGGTATATACAAGATGATTCATACCCCAACGCGCATCATGTTTGACCATTGCATTCAGTATGGTAAGGAGCTTGCGCATACAGGCGGTAAGGGCAACCTTC
>JACRCB010000050.1 GCA_016219165.1 Deltaproteobacteria bacterium
AATCTCTGAAAAAAGCATTTTTGGGGGAAACTTCGGGCACCCACCCTTTGGGTGGGTCGGAAAGGTTTCCCCCAAACCCCCTCCAAAGACTTTTAGGGTGGGCTGTGCCCACCAGAACTGAAAATTTTTGAAGAGAGTTTGAGAGAACCTTTTTACGGGGAACCCATCCGAAGGATGGGTCGGGTTCTCTCAAGATACTTTTTCAGAGGTTCCCTAAATTTCTGTGGCAGCGGGAACCGTTGCCCAAACGCCGCTGAAACGAATCCGGCGCGGGTTTATAAAAAGTTTTCCGCCCTCTTTGCCGCCTCAACCGTGTTGGAAAGCAGCATCGCTATGGTCATGGGCCCCACCCCTCCGGGCACAGGGGTTATGTAAGAGGCCCTTTCTTTTGCGGCCCCGAATTCCACATCCCCGGCAAGGCCTCTCTCGGTTCTGTTTATCCCGACATCTATCACGATTGCGCCGGGCTTTATCCACTTGCCTTTTACAAACTCGGGCCTTCCGATTGCGGCAACGACTATATCGGCCGAGAGTATCTTTTCAGGCAACCCCCGTGTCTTTGAGTGGCATACGGTGACGGTTACGTCCCTTTGCAGCAGCATAAAGGCCGTGGGTTTGCCGACGACGTTGCTTCTGCCCAGGACTACGGCCTCCTGCCCGGAGAGCGTAACGCCGGTAGAATCAATCAGCCTCATAATCCCCTTCGGGGTGCATGGAATAAAGGCGGGCCTTCCGCAGACAAGCCTCCCGACGTTATACGGGTGGAATCCGTCGACGTCCTTTTCCGGAGAAATGGCTTCGAGCACCTCGTGAGTGTCGAGGCGGGAGGGAAGGGGGAGTTGAACGAGGATGGCGTGGACCGATGGGTCGCCGTTCAAAGCCGATATGAGGTCGAGGAGTTCTTTCCGGGTTGTCTGCGCGGGGAGGGTGTGCTGGGTAGAACGTATCCCCACCTCTTCGCAGGCCCTCCCCTTGTTCTTCACATAGATTCTCGATGCGGGGTTGTCGCCGACGAGTATTACCGAGAGGCCGGGGGTAATGTTTCTCTCCCGCTTAAACCTTTCCACCTCGGACATCAGTCCTTCCTTTATCTTTGCGGCGATGGCTTTACCGTCGATTATCCCTGCCATAGGTTAAAAAGTATACTTTATAGAGGCGCCCTTTGTAAAGTTTTTTAACCTTGGCGCTTGACAGACCCCCAAACCCCCTGTATGTTTATAGTAAGGGTAAGTTATCCTCCCAGCACCACTTTGGACACGTTGGCTTTGAATGTTATGGAGGAAGCCCTGTCCAAAGTGGTGCTGGGCAGGCATTTATGGCGGAGATTCTTCAAAAACAAAGGAGGCGCTTATGGCGTTTTTGGAAAGTGTGAGGGAAGGCCTTAAAAAAGCCGCAAAGGGGGGGTGGGAGGCTGCAAAGGGAGGCGCTAAGGTTGCGGCTGAAAAGGGTAAGAAAGTCGCAACGATAGAAAAACTCCGTTACGATGCGTTCATAACCCATCGGAAGGCGGAGAAACTCTTCGGGGAACTCGGCGGAGCCGTGTACGAACTATCTAAACCCCCCTACGAAAACCCCCTGTCGAAGTCAGAGGTGACGAAGATTATCGAGGATATCAGGGGGCTGGAAGAAAAGGCGGCGGAGGTCGAGGCCGAGATTGGAAAGATAAAGACGGCTTCCAAATGAATGGATTGCCCAGCACCACTTTGGACACGTTGGCTTTGAATGTTATGCAGGAAGCCCTGTCCAAAGTGGTGCTGGGCGGAGTTCTTAAATCTTACATAGGGTTATATTAAAAATTTAAAGAACAAAGGAGGCGCATATGGCATTCTGGGAGAGAGTAAAGGAAGACCTTAAAAAGGCCGCAAAGGAGAGTTGGGAAGTCGCAAAAGGCGGGGCGAAGATTGCGGCCGCAAAGAGTAAAGAGGTCGCACAGGTGGAAAAACTCCGGCTAAAGGCGGTGACAACCCGGAAGAAGGCCGAAAAACTCTTCTATGAACTCGGCGGAGCCGTGTACGAGCTGGCTAAACCCCCGTATGGAAACCCGCTTCAAAATGCCAAGGTGACGAAGATAATCGAGGAAATCAGGAAACTTGAAGACGAGATAGGGAAGGTCGAGGCCGAGATAAAAAAGACAAAGGAAGAATATAAAGAGAAGAAGAAGGCCATCATCTAAGGAACCTCTGAAGAATTATTTCGAGAGAACCCGACACAACCTTTGGATGGGTTTCCCGTAAAATTAAGGTTCTCGACCCCGACCCACCCTGCGGGTGGGTCGGAAAGGTTCCCCCAGAGATACAATTTTTCAGAGGTTACCTAAGGATAAAAACGCCCCTCCCGGAAATAGAAAGATGAACTGAGTGCCCGCCTGCCTGTGCCGCGGCGGACAGGCGTCGCACGCAGACAGGCTGAAGTCCCGCCCAGCACCCCCAATCTCAAGAGGATGCATACAATTGGAGACTCTCCCGCTCTTAAGAGACATGATAATACTGTTCGGGGTTTCCCTCCTCATTAGCATCGCGCTTGTGAGGATTGGGCTGCCCACGATAGTCGGCTTCTTATTGACCGGGGTAATCATAGGCCCTTACGGCGGCGGGATTGTAACTGAGATTAAAACCGTTGAAACGCTCGCCCGCATAGGGATAGTGCTGCTTCTTTTCACCATAGGGCTTGAGTTCTCCGTCAAGAGGATGGTGGAGATAGGGCGAAAGAGCGCCGTCGGCGGGGCGCTTCAGATTGTCCTTACGGTCTTTTCCGTCTGGCTTTTTTTAAGCCTCGCCGGCCATTCCCCGTCCGCGGCGCTGCTTATGGGTTTCATCGTCTCCCTTTCCTCATCCGCCATAGTGCTCAAACTCCTTACCGACAGGGGCGAGATACAATCCTTTCACGGGAATCTTTCCGTGGGGATACTGCTATTCCAGGACATAAGCGTCGTATTGATGGTCATGGTTATCCAGAGTATCGGCGGCGGGGCAGCGGTAACGGGCCCCTCCCTCGCAAAAGGGCTTATAGTCGCGCTTATCTCGATTTTCCTCATAGTCGCGGCGGTCGTCTACCTTGTCCCCAGACTCTTCCATGAGGTCGTAAAACTCAGGAACAGGGAAGTCTTTATGCTGACAATCGTCTTTACATGCATGGGGACGGCATGGATAACCTCCTTCTTCGGCCTCTCGCTTGCCCTCGGCGCATTCATAGCCGGGCTTGCAATATCGGAGAGCGAGTACTCCCACCAGATAGTCGCCGAGGTGCTGCCCTTCAGGGACACCTTGAGCGCCCTCTTTTTCATTTCCATCGGGATGCTCGTTGAACTCAATTACCTCCTCTCCCACCTCCCGGAGATACTCCTCTTTACCGCTGCCGTGGTGTTCATAAAGACAATGGTTCTTGTTTCCGCGGGAGGACTCCTCGGATACCCCCGGCGCGTATCCATTATGGTGGGGCTCAATCTCGCGCAGGTAGGGGAGTTTTCTTTTATCCTCATAAAGATGGGCGAGGGGTACGGGATTTTTTCCCATGAGCTCTACCAGACCACCCTTGCGGTAAGTATCCTCACCATGGCGACGACTCCGTTCATATTCCGGTGGTCTTCCCCTGTTGCGTCGTTTGCCGGGGGCCGGGGCTTTAAAGAAGCGCTGGCAGAGAAGGCCCGTCTCTTAAACCACGTGATAATAGTGGGATACGGCCTCAACGGACGGAATCTGGCAAGGGTATTGAAGGAGACCGGCATAGAACACCTTGTGATGGATATGAATGCGGAGAGGACGAAGACGGCGAGAAAAGACGGCCATCCGGCATACTTCGCGGACGCGGGGCACCCGGAGGTCTTGAAGAAAATGGCCGTGGAAGACGCAAAGATGATAGTCGTGGGGATAACCGACCCGGTGGGGACGAGGAGGATAGTAAAGGGCGCGAGGGATTTGAATCCCGCAATCACAATAATAGTGCGAACCCGGTATCTAAACGAGGTTGAAGAACTCTACAGGCTCGGCGCAAGCGAGGTGATACCGGAGGAGTTCGAGACGTCGGTGGAAATCTTCGCAAGGGTCCTTAAGGACTACAGGCTTCCCGGCAACATAATACAGAACGAGATAGACCTTGTCCGCCATGAGGGCTATGCGATGTTCAGGAACCCGTCCCTTTCGGGGGAGAGGCTTGCGCGCCTGACCTCTATACTGGAAACAAGCGTTATGGACACTTATTTTGTTGAAAAAGGCTCAAATGTGGAGGGAAAGACCATTGAAGGGCTCGATATCGTAAAAAGGACCGGAGGGGGCGTGGTCATGGCGGTTATAAGGAAAGGAAAGGCCCACACAAACCCCAAGGGGGATTTCAGGATAGAGGCGCAGGATATGCTCGTTCTGCTGGGAAGCCATGCGGAACTCAACAGCGCGATGAAGATATTGAAAGAGAAGTGTCCGGAGGGCGAGTTGGAAGGATGAAGAGAGCAATCGAACGGGCTGTATTCATGGTCCCGGCCGCTTAAGTCCCATGGTTTTTCCGGCATGCCGGGCCGACAGCAGGCAGGCCTCCGGCTTATGCAAAGGCTTGCCTTCGATTAACGCCTTGCTTCCGGCTTCTTTGCCCTTGGCAGCGCCGTTTTCTTTGCTTCCTTCTTTGCCTGTTCCGCGTATCTTTGCCTTACAATCCTCTCGGCCGCAAGCCAGTTTTCAACGTCCCTTCCGTGCGCCCAGCCGCTTTTCTCAAAGAGTTCATAGGCGGCCCTTGCTATCTCGTCTTGTAAGTCCATACAACCCTCCTTATTCTTTGTTAGTGCGTTATACGAAGCAGGTGTAACCGACCTGTATCTGCGCACAACTCACAACAGTCCTACCAGTTTTCCGGAAGGCTGAAGTCTTTGCCGGCGTACTGGATATTGCCGGGGTCATCGCATCTTGGGGGGCTTACGGCGTGCACGCCTTTACACTTCGGACATTTTCCGACAAACGTGACGAGCGTAAACGATTCTCCGCAGTTGCGGCATTTTGTTTTAAGCCCTCCGTCCGGAATCGGTGACTTCGCAACGGTGCCTCCGTGCGCCTGCATGACAAAAAGAACAAGTTCCTTTCCCTCCGAAAACGGCCCGCCGCCGCCCTCGCAGGACGATGCGCATCCACCCATGTTCCAAGACCTCCTCGTTTTTAGATTTTCCGCCCCGTAGTCTCTATCAAAAAGGGCCGGCTACGGGGAATACACATCTTTATCATGGTAATATATCATAGGAGTATATCACAATTACAAGAACTTTCAAACTATGGCCCCGTCCCTTTGGGCCATGGCCGTTTTCTCTTATATCTTTGGCTTGCAATTCCCGGACTTGAGGCTATCATATATCATAAGGAGGCGTATGAAGAGAGTCCTTATCGCAGCGCTTCTTTTTTCTATTCTTGCGGCCGCTCCGGTTCCGCTTCTGGCGGTGGAAAGGGAGAAGCCCGAGCCTTCCGGTGATGCGGTCGTGATAGACCTGGTATTTATGAGGCCGCTCGGGCTTATTTCCCTTGTAGCCGGCACCGGGCTCTTCATAGCAGGGGTCCCGTTCACTGCGCCGACCGGGTCTTTAGGGACCGCGGCCAGAACGCTCATAGCCGGGCCGTTTAGATTCACTTTTGTAAGGCCGCTGGGTGAGGATATGGATTATTAGCCTTGCCGGGCCCGCATCTCCCTCCACCCGCGGCCCTGCCTTTTTACGTCCGTTAAACCCCAGGAAAATAAAAATCTGAAAATAAAAATCTTGACAAATGCGGCCGCTTTAA
>JACRCB010000054.1 GCA_016219165.1 Deltaproteobacteria bacterium
ATGGGCGGCGAAAAGATGCCTTTTGGCCAGAGGATTTACGATAATCTTCTACTGCTCTTCATTCTGGGACTCGTAATCACGTTGGTTTCTTACACCGGATGGGGGCTTTGGAAGGTTATATCCGAACCGACCCTGCCATGACTGGAATGGATAAAAAGGAGGCAAAAGTATGAGTATATATCCCCCGGATAAGGTCTGGTGGAAGCCGATAGACAGAGAGGAAAAGATATGGCTGGTCATCGCTCTCATCTGGCTGAGTTTCACCTTTTTCTTGATGCCGGTATTGCACGTATACGGGAGACAGAACCCCCCCGCGTTAAGTTACAGGGTAACGCCGGAGCGGTTCGAGGCCCTTTCAAACGAGTTCATAGAGAAGTACCGGGTCTTGGGTTCGGACGGTCAGCCGGTTGCGATAAACGGCGTGCCGGTAGTCCATCCGCAGCCGGGCGGGGACGCGTATATTGTGGCGAGGGCATGGTCGTGGCAGCCCATACTCGAACTGGAGAAGGGGAAGCCCTACAGGATACACCTCTCCTCGCTCGATTTCCAGCACGGGTTCTCGATATACCCGCTTAACATGAACTTCATGGCGATACCGGGCGAGGACTACATACTGCGTATCACGCCCACCTCAAGCGGGGAGTTCTCGATACTCTGTAACGAGTACTGCGGTATCGGCCATCACACCATGGTCGGCAAATTGATAGTGAGATAGGAGGGGAAAATGGCTGAACAGGGATTCAGGACATGCTCGGTTACCGGACTCAAGGTGCATCTTCCGGCCGAGCGTCTTATAAAGGCTAACGCGGTAACGGCGATTATTTTCATAGCCATAGGAGGGGCCGCGGCGCTTTTAGCCGCGCTTACGCGCTGGCCGGCGGTGCATCTTTTGGGGCCGGAGTGGTTTTACAGGGTACTCACCGCGCACGGCTTCGACATGCTTATCGTCTGGATAATATTCTTTGAGATAGCCGCCTTATATCTCGGGAGCGCGGTGCTTCTGAGCGTAAGGATCGCCGCGCCGTTGGTGGGATGGGTTGCGTATATACTCATGCTCGGAGGCGCGGTCCTTGTCAATATAATGGTGCTTGCCGGGAAGTCGGACGTCCTCTTTACCTCGTATCCGCCCCTTATGGCGCATCCGCTCTTTTATCTCGGCGTAATACTCTTTGCCGTCGGCGCGCTCATAGGGGTGGCGCTTTTTTTCGCCACCCTGTACAAGGCGAGGAAGGAAAAGACATATACGCACCAGAGTTTCCCGCTCGTCACATTCGGGCTTTTTGCCGCGGCCTGCATAGCGGTTACCACCCTTCTCCACGGCGCGGGGATTTATATACCGACGCTCCTTTGGTCTCTTGGCATTATCCATGACATCGACCCCTCGGCATACCGTCTTGTGTGGTGGGGCCTCGGCCATTCCTCCCAGCAGATAAACGTTACGGCGATGATATCGGTCTGGTATCTTATCGGCGCATTGAGCGTGGGGATGAAACCGATAAACGAAAAACTCTGCAGGACCGCATTCGTCCTCTATATCCTCTTTATAGACGTGGCCTCCGAGCACCACCTTCTGGTGGACCCCGTCTTCGGCAACGCCCACAAGATATGGAACACGGGATACGTCATGCACCTTGCGGTCCTGGCGAGCATGATACACGCCCTCGCCGTGCCTGCCGGGATAGAGGTCGCATTGAGGAAGCAGGGTTATACAAAGGGGTTGTTTGAGTGGTTCAAGATGGCCCCATGGGGCAATCCGGCATTCTCAGCCACCGTATGGTCCATTTTCATTTTTGGATTCCTGGCGGGGATTACCGGGGTTGTGTTCGGCAATGAGCAGATAAATATGACGGCGCATAATACATGGAGGATTACAGGCCACTTCCACGCGACGGTTGTCGGAGGGACGACGATAGCGTTTATGGGCGTTACATACTATATCCTGCCGCTTATCTTCAGACGTCAGATATGGGCCCTGAGCCTGGCGAGGATACAGCCCTGGCTTTACGGCATAGGGATAACCATGTTAAGCGCAAGCATGATGCTCGCGGGCGCCTACGGGATACCGAGGAGGCATTGGGACATAGCGAACTTCGGAGGTTCTCCCTTCGCCTTTGCATGGGACCCTACCGTGTATATATGGCTTGGGGTGTTCGGCATAGCCGCGTTGCTCGCCGTAGCGGGTGGAATAATCTACGTGGCGGTTTCGGCCGGGACCTTGCTCTGGGGTAAGAAGGTTGAGTAGGGAGCGGGCAAACCCGCAAAACCGGCCGTTGGTAATGGCAATAAGACCTTTTAACGAGGAGGTATGATGTATGTCTGGTAAAGAGAGTTTTCCGGCGCCGGGGACATTCGTCCTGGCTCTTATTTTCCTTGTCGTGTTCATAGCCGTATATTTCCTTAACCTTAAGTACCTCGGAAGCGTCTGGGAAGTCCGTTAGGGGTTTGTTGGAAAGGTTTTTCTCCGGGGGAAGGCCTTCCCATGCGAAGGTTGTGCGCCCCCTTCAAACCATTTGGGCGTTATTATGGAGACATCCGGTAACAACATCGGGAGCCGAAGCCTGTTTTACGGGTGGCTTCTCTTTGCAATATCCGCATTAACCTTTGCCGGGATATTCGCCTTTCTCATTGCCATGGCGAGAACCCCCGTCATCCAGAACCTCTTTTCCGGCTCGGATTTTGTGAGGACGGCCCTCGTAGGGCATGTAAACCTCGCCTTTGTAATATGGTTCCTCGCATTCGAGGGGGCGTTGTGGACCCTTTCAGGTTCTCTTTTCTTAAAGAACGGGACCTTCAGCGTCAAGATGGGCTGGGCCGGACTTATGCTCTCGGCAGCCGGGACCGCCGTTATAATAATCTCAACACTTACAGGATTCGGCAGACCCCTGTTTATAAACTACATACCGGTCCTCGACCATCCGTTCTTTTATGCGGGGCTTCTCCTGATAGGGGCGGGTATCCTCACAACCATCATAAACAACCTCCTTACCGTGTGGAAGGCGCGCGGGGAGGCAGGGGCCGGGGACTTTGCCCTTGTCAGGTTCGGCCTCCTTGCCTCGTCCGTTGCCGCCCTCGTTGCGCTCGCGTGTTTCGGGCTCTCATATTATTTTGAGGCGGCATCATATGGCGCCGTGGACCTCGAAACGCTTTTCTGGGGCGGCGGGCATATACTCCAATTCGCCAATACCATGGCGATGGTGAGCGTTTGGCTGTATATGGCCGGGCTTATCTCCGGTTCCGCTTCCATCAGATTGAATTATGGGAAGGCCGTTTACGCGGTATTCCTCTTATTCGTATTCCTTGCCCCGTTCTCTTATCTCCTCTACGACATAACGAGTTCCATGCACAGGGAGTTCTTTACAAGACTAATGGAGTTTGGCCTCGGGCCTTCGACCGGCGTGTTTGCCGCGGCAATACTTGCCGGCATATCGGCGGACCGGAGCCGGGGGTTCATTGCGGCATTCAAAGAACTTCCATGGGGGAAGGCCGAATTCTCATCGCTGGCCATATCAATGGCGCTTTTTCTTCTCGGCGGCCTTATCTCGGCCGCCATCTCCGGTTATAACACAAAGGTTCCCTCTCATTACCACGGGGCCATCGGGGGCGTTACGATGGCGTTCATGGGGATTACGTATCACCTTATAGGGATGCTGGGACGGGAGGTTTACAGTAAACGGGCGGCGCGGATACAGCCCTATATCTACGGCATAGGGCAGACCCTTTTCATACTCGGCATGTTCTGGGCGGGTTCGCACGGGGTCGCGAGGAAGACGTTCGGAAGCGCCCAGCACCTCGATAGCACGGTAAAGGTCGTAAGCATGGCTGTATTCGGCATCGGGGGGCTTATGGCTATATCGGGCGGCGTTGTCTTTGTCGTCAACGCGGGCATTTCGCTTTTGCGCGGCCGGCCGGCAACGGAGGCGGCGCAATGAGGATTCCCCTCAGAAATTATCTTCCGCTCTTTAAGTTCCGGATATGTTCTTTCATTACATTCAGCGCAGTAGTGGGCCTTATCTCGGCGTCGTCTCCGTCCGCATCCATATCCATAAGCGGTTTTTTCTTCCTCATACTCACGACCATGATGGCCTCTGCCGGCGCAAGCGCGTTCAACAATTATTTCGATACGGATATAGACGCCGTTATGAAGAGGACGGGCGCAAGGCCGCTTGTATCGGGCAGGGTGGCGGATTCAAAAATGATACTCCTTCTGGCGCTCGTCCTCTTTGCGGCGTCGATACTCCTTTCCTTCAGGGTCCTCAATTATATGGTGGGGCTGCATCTTTTCCTCGGCGGTTTTGTGTACGCGGTGGTATATACGGTCTGGCTTAAGAGGCGGAGCTCCCTGAACATAATCATAGGCGGGCTTGCCGGAAGTTTCGCCGTGCTTGCCGGGGGGTCATCCGCCGCCCCGGGGCTGTGCCTTCTGCCGGTGCTTCTGGCCGTCACCATGTTTTTCTGGACGCCGTCGCACTTCTGGAGTTTTGCGGTATTCCACAGGGAGGAGTATGAGAAGGCGGGGATACCGATGCTGCCCAACGTGGTGGGGGATTCGAGGGCCGCATGGTATATCCTTCTGAATACGGGCGTCCTCGTTTTTTCCTCTTTCCTGCCGTCTTATTTCGGGACCCTCGGCCTTGTGTATGCGGTCTCGGCCCTTCTTCTCGGCGGATTCTTTATCTTCAGAAACCTTCAACTCCTCTTTAATCCGTCAAAGGAGAATGCGTGGAAGAACTTCACGGCGTCCATGATATATCTCGGAGGGCTCTTTTTGGCGGTAATAATCGACGTGAAGATTAAATCCATATGAAGTTCTCCAGATTATCCCTTGTATCCATGGTTTTCATATCCGTACTTTTTGTCCGTTGCCGCGCCTATGCCTCCACGCGGCCCGCTTCTAAAGCCGGGGACGGAGCCGGGACGTACGGAGAGGTTTCAGGCGGGGCGGTCGGCGACTATCTGCTTACTGACCAGGACGGCAAGCAGTTCAGGCTCAAAGCCCTCCTCGGCAAACCCCTTGTGGTAAGTTACGCCTACACGAGTTGCACCCATACCTGCACCCCGCTTCTATCGAAACTCAAGGGGGCGTTCGACGGCGCCGGCAAAGACTTGGGTGCTGAGTTTACGGCATTGACAATAGGGTTCGATGCGGAGAACGACACGCCCGGGGCGCTCAAGAAATACGGGATGAATTTCACAAAAGACTTTACCGTATGGAGGTTCGCCACCTCGCAGCAGAAGACCATCGACGACATCGCGAGGGACACGGGATTTTATTACCAGAAGGATGAATCCGGCGGCTTTGAGCATATGAATCTCGTAACGCTGGTAGGGAGCGACGGCAGGATATTCAAGCGCCTCTACGGCTCCGGCCTTAAAGGCGGCGACGTCCTTGAGGCGATACGGCAATACACAAGAACGGGCCGGGCGGTCGTAGCGGCGCGGCCGTATGGTTTATGGGATAAGGTTAAGTTGTTCTGCTACCGCTACGACGAGGCTGCCGGCAGGTACACACTCGATTACGGCGCCGTGGGCGCGCTCGTTGCAGGCACTTTATTACAGGGCGCCACCATCGGATGGATAATCCACGTCATTCGCAGGAAGGAAGGCTGAAGGTCATCTCACGAAGAGCCTTTTTCCTGCCTCGTCAAACCCCACCGCCCTTACCCTGCCAGCCTCGAAAGGCATATCTTCTTTGAAAGTGTAGTCGAACCCGTCCCCGTCCTTCGAGTCGCGAAGCCTCACTTCCACCTCGTGCGTCCCCGGAGAGAGGGAAAACTTCTCGTAGACAAACGACGGGCCGTCCTTTTCCCATCCTCCCGGTTTGTAGGATTTACCCGCCCTCTTTTCGCCGTCTACATACAATTCTACGTATACGGGGTGCCTTTCCCTGCTGCATCCTCCGAGTTTCTTAAGTTTCATCCTCGCCCCCGCGCCTTCCCTTATCGTCTTCCTGTACGCCTGGGCCTCCTCGTTCAACAGCGCAAGGTCGTTGCATTCGACTATCCTTTTGCCGGAGTGTTTTATGCTCAACTTAAGCATCGAGTCGGCCGGATTTGAAAAGGTATAAGGCATGTCGGAAAAAAAGAATACCAGCGCTACCGGCGCCGAGACGACCACCGCCGAGACGACCACCGCCGAGATTATTGACCTTATTATGCCGGTCTTCTTGCCATTCATTATAGGGATGCCTCCGGCAGGTTTCCGGGTTTGACATCTCCCCGGAGTTTCCTGACGGCCTCCAGAAGGTCTTCCCTGGAGGCGTTGGATGTCAGATAGAGCAATGCCTTCGGCCTTGCGTCATTTCTTAACAAAGGCTGCCTGCTTCCGCTCGTCCTTCCATATATCCACTTGTTCCCGGTCCGGTTGTGGCAATCTCCCGTCTCGCAGCCCCGTATGAGCACTCCCGCCGCGCCTTCGTCCAAGGCGTTCTCTATCCACGAGGGGCGGGTCATTCCAGTGCACGGAAGCGTTAATACCCTGACCCCGGGTATGCCCGCAATCTTATCCCTCCCCTCCACGCGGCTGCACATGATGCAAATGACCGGGGGCCCCTCCTCTTCCTTTATTTCTCCGATGAGGCCTTTTATTACGCCGCGGTCGATTGAGAGAGGGAATCCTACGGCATCGAAGTCGCAGCTTCCCACGCATATGCCGCAGCTCGCGCACCTTCCCGGTATGACCACGGCCTCGGATTCGTAAGGCGAACCATCTTTTCTCTGTTTCATAAAGATGGCCGCATAGGGGCAATCCTCGTAGCACTGGCCGCACCCGGTGCAGTTATCCCTTATTATCTGCGCGGCCGGGGGCCTCTTTAGAGGGGGGATCCACGGGGTCAGGATAAGTATTGCCGCGCAGGGGACCAGTATCGCCCATGCGGCCCATGCGGGCGCGGCATTCAAGACCGGATAGAAAGAGAGGAAGAACCAGTCGATGCCCGTAGAGGAGACAACCCTGCCGGCATTCGCCGCCGCCGCCATTGTTACCGGCCTGGCAATGGAAAGCATTATGAGGGCGGCGGCAACGGCTGCGGCGGTAAGCCTCGGCGGATGGATGCATGGTTTCGACACCCTCATCACATGGAGCCAGAGGAGGATAAGCAGTAAGATAGGCAGCGTCAGGTGGAGGAATAAGGCTATGAAGAAAAACAGGTTTGTAATGAGGTTGGATGTCGTGAATGCCATGGAAAGCGATTCCCCGAATATGGGGAGATAGTCGAGGAGTTTCGAGGAAAGTTCGGCTATCAACTGAGACCTTTCATCCCAGACCATCCAGTAGCCTATGACCCCGGTTACCCATATTACGAGGAGGGTGACACCCCCGCTCGCCCACGGAAGCCACCTGGAGTGACGGAACCTGCCTTTGATGAATTCACGGACAAGATGGAGGATGGTAAAGAGAATCATGGCGTCGCCCGCGTAGCGGTGGACGCCGCGAAAGATGTTCCCTATATGGAATTGCCTTTCCGTAATAGCGCTTACCGACTCATAGGGCAGGCCTATCTTGTAGAAGATGAACAGATAGAGGCCGCTCGCAAGGAGCACCCACATAAAAAACACCGCTATCGCCCCGAGATGGTAGAGGGGATTGTAGCGGGGGGTAAATACTTTGTTAAGAAGGTCTTCGAGCCGCAGGAGCGCGCTTTTCATGGCTAAGATTTATATCCTTATACCGGGATTAAACTACACCCGAATCTCAAGGTATATGACTTTAGTCATGAATGGGCGCCCGCCGCGAGGCGAGTGCAGGCGCGGCGGTCCGCAAAAGGGCCCCGGTTAAAGAGGGTTATCCATGTCCGGACTTCTCAGGCGGTTCATCCGGTTTTCCCCGGTGTTCTCAAAAACGCCTCGACCACCTTCGGGTCGAACTGCGTGCCGGAACATCTTTTAAGTTCCGCGACTATCGCGTCCATGGTCCTGCCCTTTCTGTAGGGCCTGTCCGCGCTCATCGCATCTATCGTGTCCGCAACCGCAAGTATCCTCGAAAAAAGAGGTATGGCCTCGGCCTTCAGCCCGTCGGGATAACCGGTCCCGTCGTAGGACTCGTGGTGGTGCCTTATGGCCGGGAGTATCTCTTCCAACTGGCTTATGTGCGAAAGTATCTCCGCGCCTTTTACAGGGTGCTGCCGCATAATATTCATTTCTTCGTCGTTTAACTTTCCGGGCTTATCCAGAACCGCCTCGTAGGTCCCTATCTTCCCGACGTCATGGAGGTGGCCGGCGAGGTTCAGGCCCTTAAGTTCCTCCTCCGGCATGCCCATGGTTTTGCCTATCCCGACGGCATACTTTGTAACCCTGTCGGAATGTCCGGCTGTCCATGGGGATTTGGCGTCTATGGCCGAGGAGAGGGATTTTACCACCCCGAGGAAGAGTTCCCCGAGGTCTTTTACGAGCCGCGCGTTTTCGATGGCAACGCCGATTTGGTCCGCGAGTTTTTCGAGGGTTTCAAGGTCGCCTACGGAAAATGCCGAGGGCCTCTTGGCCCCGATGCTCAAGACCCCGGAGACCTCTCCCTTCAACAGGAGAGGGACCCTCACATGGGACAGGAACCCCTCTTTGAGTAATAACCCCTCCAGGGGCTTCAATTCTTCCTCTTTTGTCAGGTCGGCCGTATACTGCGGGCTTCCCGTCTCTATGACCTCTGTTGCGCTCGTCTCCACGAAGGGAACAAATGAGCCCTTGGCCAACGACGATATCCCGAACCCCGCGCCGTAGATAAACCCCCCGCGCTTTTTATCTATGAGGGCGACAGTCACCCTGTCGCATGGTATGAGCCTCGTGACCATCCTCGCGGTGGTGTTCAACACCTCTTCTATGTCCAGGGTCGAGAGTATGCTTCTGTCTATCTCGTGCATCACCTGCACGGTCTCAATCTGGCGGGACAGGAGCATTGATTTGTCTACTGAATCCCTGTAAAGGCGCGCCTGTTCGAGGGCGAGCGAGACCTGGCTGGAGAATCCCTCGAGGATTTTCTTCTCCCTCTCGCCGAATTCCTTAGGCGTTTTATAAACGGCGATTACCAATCCGAGACAATCTACCTTTCCAAAGAGCGGTATCATCGCCATGGTACGGATTCCCTCTATCCATCCGTATAAGCCCGTATCCAGGGAAATCTCGGTTTTCTTCCCTTCAAAGGCATCTTCTATGAACCTGTCCCTTGCGTCCAGCGTCTGGTTCCTGAAGAGTGAAGTCATCTCATGGTTCAGCCCCTTTGCATGGGCGGGCCTTAAGACCTTCCCACCCTTGTCCCATAGATACGAGAGGCATATATCGCACCTTATAATCTTCGAGACGCACTCTATGGCCTGTTCCATCAGCCTGTCTATGTCCGTAGTTCTGGCCGTGGCAGAGGCTATCATAAGGAGATGCGTGGTTACGTCCTTCTCGTCTTTTATCCTTTCATACGCATTCCTTATCTCGGTTATGTCCTCCATGACATGGAGATATGCTGCCCCCCTCTCTTCATACATTACCGGATAGTCTTTCACCCTGAAGATTTTTTGTGAAGACGGTAACGCCGTTTCCTCTTCCGTCCCCTCCTTAAGTTCTCTCGTCTTGGCGCACATATCATGGGGTCCGGGCATCTTCGGAAAGACCTCGTAGTAGGGCCGGCCTTCGATTCCATCGAAGGTAGTGCCTGCCTCTCTGCAATATGCCTTGTTCGCGATGGTTATCCTCATCTCTTCATCGTGGATGAAGACGGGGTCGGGTATTGAATCGAAGGTCGCCTCCCACTCCTTTCTCGCCTTCTTGAGGAGGGAAGCGCTCTCGTTTATGTCCTCGAGCATGAACATCATGGCCTTTCTTTCGTCCTCGAGCTCGGATTCCCTCTCCCTGACCTTTTCGAGCCTCGAACGGAGCGTTTCGAGTTCCGACTCTTTTTTTACGAGTTGGGCCGTAAGGTAATCTATCCGGGCTTCCATCCTCTCCGTGCCGGGTTTTTCGTCCATGGTCTTTTCAGTCCTTTTTTCGGGACCTTGCGTTACGGCGTGCCCAGCACCACATTTGACAGGATTTCCTCTATAACATTCAAAGCCAACGTGTCAAAAGTGGTGCTGGGCGTGAGCTCCATTTCAAGGGAGATAAAGCCTGAGCCTGCCGCGTCTTGTCCTTTCCCTCGAGAAGGCGTGTGTCATTGCGGGGGCTGCGTCCTTTTCTCCTCAAGTTTCTTCTCGAGCGCCTTGACCTTCTCCTTCAACTCCCGCAGCCTTATCTCTCTTTTTATGGTAGTCTTTCTGAAGAGTTCGAGTTCCTCGAGCCGTTCTTTGAGTTCTTTTCCCGAGCGTTTTGAGTCTGTGACGTCGCGCATGATTTCCATTTTTGAAACGTTCCCGCCGGGATTTTTTACCGGGGTGTCCGTGATGCCGTATGTCTTTCCGCTTTTGGGCGAATACCATTCCCATCTGACCGTCCTGCCCGCCCATACCTCCTTATTCGGGCAGAACGGGCAGACCTCTTTCCGGTCGTGCAGGTACTCGTAGCACTTTCTGCCCTCGACAGGCCCGAATTCCCTCTTCAACGCCGGATTTACATATTCGATGTCATAGTCCTGGTTTACCATGTAGACCCCGTCTTCCATCGCATCAAAGATTGTTATGAATTTGTCCCTTTCTTTCCGTACCGCATCCCGGGCTTCCTTGCGGTATGTGACGTCGCGGGCGATCGACAGTATGGCGGGTTTATCGTTGTATACCGTAAGAACCGAAATCCCGTCGATATATATTTCCTTCCCGTCCATCCTCCGGATTCTTTCTTCGAGGAGGCCCGGCTCCCTCTCCCCTTTCATAATCCGCATGGTCCGTTCCCTCTCGATTTCCATGTAATCCGGATGGACAAAATCGATTGCCTCTTTGCCGACGAGCTCTCCGGGGTTATTTGCGCCCAGAAGGAAGGCCCCCGCCTTATTTATGAAAACTATCTTCCCCTCTGAACTCACCGATACCGAATCCGGCGAGGCCTCGACGAGCGTCTTATAGCGCCCCGCGCTGTCCTCGGCATCCTTCAACGCCTCATTCATCTTTTTTGTCCTCTCCTCCACGAGTTCCTCGAGGTGCGCATGGAGACTGTCTATCTCGGATGCCATCGAGTTTATGGCGTCCGAGAGTTCTTCGAATTCATCCCCCGTCTTGAGTCCGGGTTTCGCCCTGAGGTCCCCCTTCGCTATCTCTTCGGTCCGCCTGCGGATGGCCCTCATGGGCCTCATCAAAAAGAGGTTTGAGTAAAGGAATGTAACCAAGACGCCGAGGGCTATCATCACGAGAGAACCCGCCGCATTTATCGCCCATGCCCTGCCCATCGCGGCTTCAACCCCACGGTGCCTTTCTTCCTGTTCGCGCTCGACGGTCTCTCTTAGTCCGGCCAGAGGCCCTGTTGTTACGCGGTGGGAGAGGACGTCCATTCCCTCCATAAGTTTCGCCCCGGAGCGCGAGCCTATGGGTTTTTTTATCTTGAATATCTCTTGCGCGGCCTTCTTTATCCCTTCAGAACCCTCCCTTATCTCTCCGAGCATCCTCGTCTCCCCGCTATCCGCCTCCTTTTTGGCGGAGAGTGTAGCGATGAGCGAGTCTATTTCCCCCGTCAGGCGGTCGAACTCCTTTTTTTCCGCCGCGTCCGCGGTTATAAGGTAGTCATTGGCAGGCATAATAACCATGTCAAAGGCGAGTTGGAGTTGAGAGAGGTGATGGATTCCTTTCCGTATCTCTTCGGCCCTGCGGATGTTTTTAAAGACCGAGCCGTAGTTGTAATAGTTTATGGAAAGAAGCAATAAGAGCGGCGCGAGCATTATCGAAAAACCGAGCAGGAGTTTATTCCTGATTTTGAGGGGCATTTTATTTTTCCTTAAATATGATTCCCGTTCATTTGCCTTTTTTAAGTCTTTCGAGTTTCGTCCTCAACTCCTTCATCCTGAGTTCCCTCTGGATGGTTGCCTTTTTGAACCGTTCGAGTTCTTCCACCTGTTTTTTCAATGCCTCTTCAGCCTCTCTGCGCTCTGTTATGTCCCTTATTATACCGGTCGCATGCCATTGCCCCTTTATCCTCATGGCGGAAAGCGAAATCTCCACGGGAAACTCCGTGGAATCTCTTCTCAATGCGGAAAGTTCCACATGTCTCCCGACAATCGGGCCCGTGCCGCTTTGGAAAAAGGCCTTAAGCCCGGCTCTTGCCTTTTCCCTGTACCTTTCCGGCACGATAAGTTCATGGAAGGGTTTCCCGATTGCCTCCTCGGCCCTGTACCCGAACATCTCTTCCGCCTTCTTATTCCAGAGATAAATGTCATCTGGCGCCCCAAGTGAGATTATGGCGTCGTTTGCCGATTCCATGACGGTCCTCAACCTCTCTTCATTCTCGCGCAGATTCTCTTCGGCCAGTTTGACCTTCTTCATTTCTTCGTTCAGGGCGAGCGTTCTTTTCTCCACCGTCTCTCCGAGGCGCTCGTTTGCGGCCTTCAGTTCTTCCTCTGTCTTCATGAGTTTCTTATTCTGCAACACCGCATTCTCATAGGTTGAGAGGAGGAGGCTCATGGTCTGCACGCGGCCCGAATGTATCATGTAACGCTTGCCGTTATATACTATCTCCACGCCCCGTTCATCGGGTATGTTCCTGAGTTGAGTTTTGTTTCCAAGCAAGTCTTTGACCTTTAGAATCAGGAAATCCTCATCATACGGCTTTGTGACGTAACACTCGGCGCCGCAATCGAGGCCCTTTATTACGTCCTCCGCCTCGGTCAACTGGGTGAGGAGTATGAGCGGTATGCCTTTCAACGTCCCGTCCTCTTTTATCTCCCTGCACATCTCGTAGCCGTCCATTACGGGCATGAGGATGTCCGAGACTATAAGGGCCGGCGGGTATTTCTCGGCCAGAGCGATGCCCTCGGCCCCGTTTTTTGCGATACGGGCCGTGTAGCCATTCGCGGTCAGCATGCGCTTGAGCGCGAATGCCTGGACCTCGCTGTCCTCGACTATGAGTATGCCGTTTTTTTCTTCTCCGTCTCCCATCTTCTTTTCCCTTATTCCCCCCCCGGCCCGCCATGCGGAAGGGTGCCCCGCCCTCCCGGCGGGGCGGGGGCGGAATGATTCAATGGTTTCTCAACACGGCCCGCCGGATACGCCTCATCAATGAGCGCGGCGGCCATTTCATCGACCGGCAGTATCCTTCCGGCCGCGCCTATCTCTATCGCGTGCCTCGGCATGCCGAATACAACGCTTGTCTTCTCATCCTGCGCCATGGTGATGCCGCCCGCCTTTCTTATATCCTTCAGCCCCTCTGCGCCGTCCTGTCCCATGCCTGTAAGTATCACCCCGATGCTCGCGGCTCCGCAGCGCTCGGCGATGCTCCGGAACGTCACTGTGATGGACGGCCTGTGGCCGTATAGAGGAGGTTCAAAGGAGTATCCGAACCTCCATTTGTCGTCTATAACGAGATGCGCTCCTTCCATCGGGAAATAAACCACACCGGGTAGCGGCGTGCCTCCCTCTTGAGCCATCTCCACCTTCATTTCAGAGGCCGACCGGAGCCATTCAATAAGCCCCGGTAAGAACCCCTCGCTTATGTGCTGGATGCAGACAATGGGCAGAGGAAAATCTGAAGGGAGTTGCGAGAGGATGAGATTGAGGGCCTGCGGCCCGCCGGTTGACGCCCCGATGCAGACGGCCTTCAGGGCGGTGTGTCCTCCGGCAATCTTTATCGGCATTAGAGTGTGATGGAGGGGGGCCGCGCCTTTTTTTGTCTTTCTAAAGACGCGGACCCCTGCGAGTATCTTTATCTTGCCTGCCAGTTCCCCGGCCTTTTTCAGGTACTCGCTTTCGAGTCCGCTTCTTGGTTTTGGAAAGACATCCAATGCCCCTGCCTCGAGGAGGCTGAAGATATTATGGTTCTGACCCTTCTGGACCGATACGCTTACGACCAATATCGGCCGCGGGTATTTCTCCATCACCTCTTTTACGAAGGCAAGGCCGTCCATAACCGGCATGTGGAGGTCGGTAGAGATTACATCGGGGTTCATAACGGGGATGAGCGAAAGCGCCTCCTGCCCGTTCTTTGCCGTGCCTACGACGCTTATGCCGGGGAATGCGGAGAGCATCCTTTTGAGCAAAACGTGCGTTATCATGCTGTCGTCCACTATGAGGATTTTTATGGCGTTTTCTTTTTTCTGTTCCATTCTTTCCCCCAGCCCGGCCGGGAAGGGTTAAAAAACCCTCCTCAATGTCTCGATGAATATCTTCTGGTCGAAGGACGGTTTCGGGATATATGCATTCGCTCCCGCGGCAAGCCCCCTTTTTTTGTCTTCCTCGGTTGAGAGGGTAGTGACGAGTATCACGGGAAGTCCCCTGTATCTTTTATCAGCGCGTATCATGGAGGTAAGGGAAAGGCCGTCCATCTCTGGCATGAGTATATCGGTTACTACCCCGTCGAAATGGCGCCCGGCGAGTTTATTGAGGGCGTCCACGCCGTTTACGGCGGTCGTGACTTCATACCCCGCGGCCTCGAGGATGCGTTTTTCCTGTGTTCTCGTCGTGATGGAATCCTCGACGAGGAGTATCGTAAGATTCTTTTCCTCTTTCAATGCGCACGGCTCCGGGCGCGCCTCAAACGGGCGCTTCTGCGCGCTCTTTATCATGTCTTTGGGATTAAGAAGCATGCACACCTCGCCGCTTCCGAGTATGGTCGAGCCGGAAATATTGCGCACCCGTTTCAATATGGCGCTCTGGGGCTTAAGGATAATCTCCTCCTCCGAGAGGAGTTCGTCCACTATAATGCCAAGTCTCTCGTCTCCGTTTGAAAGTATTATGCACGGGCAAGGCCCTTCCTTGCCGGCCGGCCTTTTTACCCCCCCTTTCAGTCCGAGTATGTCCGCAAGCCTTGCTATCGATATGCTCTCCCCTTCTGCCAGGACGGTCTCCCTGCCTTCTACGGAGAAGATGTCCTTGGGGGAGACCATGCGGGAGGTTACGACGGATTCCATGGGAACGGCGAAGGTCATGCCGGATGTAGAAATGAGAAGGGCCCGGAGGGTTGCGAGAGTAACCGGCAATATCACACGCATCGTGAGGCCCGCCCCCGGGGCCGATTCGGCATTTACCGTCCCTTTCAGGAGTTCTACGTTATTCCTTACCACGTCCAACCCGACACCCCTTCCGGAGACGTCCGTAACGAACGAACTCGTGGAGAACCCGGAGGTAAAGATGACGGATTGCAGCCGGGAAGCGTTCATTGCCTCAATCTCCCCGCTGCCGTAGAGTTTCCGTTTGATGGCGGTTTTTTTTATCTCCTCCGTGTCGAGGCCCCGCCCGTCGTCTTTCACCTCTATTATTATGTCCGTGTCCGTGCGGTATGCCTTAAGCAGTATTGTTCCTGCGGGGGGTTTGCCGGCTTTTTTACGCTCCTCCGGCGTTTCTATCCCGTGGTCTATGGCATTCCTTATCATGTGGGTAATGGGGTCTTTCATCCCCTCCATGATGCGTTTATCCGCCTTGGTATCCCCCCCTTCGAGTACAAGCCTTACATCCTTTCCCCTCTCCCTCGCCATATCGCGCGCCGCGCGGGGAAAGAGGTTAAAGAGCGAGGAAAAAGGCAAAAGCCGCATACTGCGCACACTATCCTCGAGTTCGCCTAATATCAGTTCGAATTTGGCCCCGTTTTCATAAGCCGAACTCTTGAGTTTAGAGAGTTTAACCCCCATGCGGCCGGTTATCGTCTTTTGTCCGGGGCCGCTTAAAGGCCCCCCCCTGGCCGCCTCCTCCAAAACCTCCTCCGCCTCGCCGAGTTCTGACGCGAGGTGCTCGATATGCGTCTTCATGACCGTAAGTTCTCCGCAGAGCGTCATGAGGCTGTCGAGTTTTCCGGTCTCGACCCTGACGGTGTCTATGCGGTATTCTTCCGCGCCGTATTGCGTCTTCGATATCGCCTCAGGGCCCGTTTGCTCAGCCGTTCTTCCGCCGGCCTTATCCCCGGGGTCGTCCTCGTCTTTTAAAAGCGTTATAACGGCCGTAACATCCACCCCCGAGGGTTCCCCGGTGGCGGCCTCATGCACGAGTTTCCTTACGGAATCAAGCCCCCTGCATATCCGGTCTACGATGGCCCCTGAGATTTGAGCCTCGCCCTTCCGTATTCTGCCGAGCAAATCCTCTATCCTGTGCGCTATCAATTCCACATCCCTGACCCCGACCATCCGGGCGCTCCCCTTGATACTGTGGGCCTCCCTGAAGACCTCGTCCATGAGGGTTTTGTTCCGGGGCTCTTTTTCGAGGCGCAAGAGCCCCGCCTCGAGTGTCTGCAGGTGTTCCCCGCTCTCGGCCTTAAAGAGGTCTCTGAGTTCTTTGTCCTCTATCATCTTTCACCGTAATTGCCCCTTTATTCCGGGGCTTCACACAACCGCCTTGAGTTCATGCGCGGCCTCGTTCAGTCTCTGTATGCCGATTTTTGTCTGCGTTATGCCGGCCGCGGTCTCCTTTGAGGCCGTGTTTATGGTGTTTATGGCGCTTACAACCTGCGCGAGCGCCGCAGCCTGCTGCTTCGTGTTCAGGAGGACCTGCTGCGCATTCTCATAGACGGCCTTTGCCGCCGCGCTGAGCGTATCGAACAGCCCCCCGACCTTCCCTGCAAGCCCGGTTACATCCTCAACAGACTTCGTCCCCTGTTCGGTGACCATTATCGCGGAGTTGGTCGCCTTCTGGATTTCCGCTATTATTGCATTGGCCTCGTCCGCGGATTTTTTACTCTGGTCCGCCAGTTTCCTTACCTCGCTCGCTACTATCGCAAAACCCTTCCCGTGCTCGCCCGCCCGCGCCGCCTCCACGGCGGCGTTCAATGCGAGCATATTCGTCTGCCCCGCAATGTCCTTTACGAGGTTTGCGATATTCCCTATCCGGTCGGTCTTTTCTCCGAGTTTGAGTATATGGTCGGCCACAACGTCTATCTTATCCTTGAGCGCGGACATCGCGGCGATGGCCTCATTTACCGCGCCCTTGCCCTCTTCGGTTGAGGAGGTCGCCTTTTCCGCAACCGTTGACGCCTGTGTGGCCTGCTCCGCGCTCTGGCGGCTTGAAGAACCGAGTTCTTCTACCGTTGCGGTGGTTTCGTTAATCATGGCGGACTGCTGGTTTACGGTCTTTTCATGCTCGGCAACGGTCGATGCCATCTCATTTGAAGATGTCGCTATGGCGTTTACGGTCTCCGTAACCTTCCGGCTTATGCGGGACGCAACCATGATGCCCGCTGTAACGGCGACGACGATGGAGAGGAGGGTGCCGAAGACGACCACCCCGGTGAGGAACTTTAATGCCGCGTCCACGGTCTCCTTTCTTCCGGCGAGCGTTGCATCCTCCAGTTTTTCGAGTTCCCTCACAACCCCCGCAAACTCCCGGAACCTCCTTGTCGGCTCTCCGCCCTTGAACCGTTTTATCGCCTCCGCCTCCTTGCCCCCTTTGACAAGGGAAATCAGAAGTTGTGCCTCTCCGGTCACCCCGTTGCCCGTCTCAACGGCCCTTTTTAGGATTTCGCTTCCTTTCTCATCCCCCATCAATTGTTTCAGTGTTCCGGCCGATTCTTTGAAACCCTCCTCCGCCTCGCCGAACGCCTTGAGGTGGCTCTCATCTTTTGAAAGATAATAGCCTCTGGCATCCCTCTGCATGTTGCTTCCGTTGAGTTCGAGTTTGTTCAGGTTGTAAACGGTCGAGTGGGAGGCCTCTGCGAGAGAAGATTCCCTCTCTACCGTCCTCACGCTTGAATAGACCGCGGCTGCAACAGCGGCGGAAAGTAAGATGGGTATGGAATACCCGAGAAGGATGCGGTAAGTGAGCCTCAGATTTTTAAACATCTTGTCCTCCGTTTTTTATGTTGGGCGCCCTTGACCGTCAGACCTCTTCGTCCACGGCCAGTTCTTTGCCGAGCAGGATTTCCTTGAGATTAAGGACCGTCATGACTCCGCCCCGGTACGGGGCGACACCCCGGATGTATTTTCCGCCGTCCCCGCCGCCCGGCAGGACCGAGGGGGCATGGGTAATTCCAGATTGGTTTATGTATATGCAGTCGAAGACCTCGTCGGCGGCAATGCCCGCGGAAAGTCCGTCAATGGATGCGACGACGACCCTTTTAGGCGGTTGCGGGGCGATGGGCATATTTAAAGGGCCGCGGATATCAACGAGCGTGAGGATGTTGCCGCGGAGGTTCATATTCCCCACGATATGCTTTGGAGAGCAGGGCACGGGCGTAAGGTTCGCCGCGTCCGAAAACCCCGTCACGTATTCGGTGTCCACCGCGAAGCATTCTCCGCCGATGGAGAAGACCGCATGAGAGGCAAGGCCCGTAAACGCCGCCTCCACGGGCTTCTGCCTCAGGTTGTCCGCGCGCGCGCGAAATACCGCCGCCTCCTCCGGTGAGGCTAAAGGGCAGAACGACGGATAGTCCGTTAAAAGAGGTTCCTCCCCCGCAACGGGCAACCCCAACGGTTCTCCGCGCACGAGATTTTCCGCGTTGAGGAGCATTGCTATCAGGTCTCCGGCCTTTGCCTCGCCTTCCAAGAAATGCGGGTGGATGGTATCTTCCTGTAGATACTGCGCCGCACCCTCAATGTCCTCTCCGGGTATC
>JACRCB010000051.1 GCA_016219165.1 Deltaproteobacteria bacterium
AAACAATTACCCAAAACCACAATATTACCAACTCATGCATAACGTAGGAGTCTGGCCCGTGTTCCAGTGCCAGTGTGGCTGGTCGTCCTCTCAGACCAGCTACCCGTCTTAGCCTTGGTGAGCCGTTACCTCGCCAACAAGCTGATGGGACGCGGGCTCAACCTCAAGCGACAGGCCCCGAAGGGTCCCCGCCTTTAACCGCCGGACTTGCGTCCGGAGGTCGTATGCGGTATTAGCCCGCCTTTCAGCAGGTTATCCCACACTCGAGGGTAGATTACCCACGCGTTACTCACCCGTGCGCCGCTTTACTTGCAGGGTTGCCCCCGCTTTCTCGCTCGACTTGCATGTGTTAGGCACGCCGCTAGCGTTCGCTCTGAGCCAGGATCAAACTCTCCACTTAAGATAATGGATTGGATGTATCAGATTTGAAGGGTGATGTGCATGCTTGCTATTTAGTTTTCAAAGAACAGTCCCTCTTCTACTATAATACCGCTTATCGCGCCTTTCGTCAAGGCAACGACGTGGGGCCTTTTTCCAAAAGAGGAAGTTTCCATTATGATAAAAAACGGAAACCTTGTCAAGAGAATTATGAAGTATTTTTAAAAATTTTTCCGAGGGCCTTTTTAATCCCCGTTCGGGGTTTAATTCCCCGAAGCTTGGCTATTGCATGTCGTTTCCTCTCCCCTTTTTTTCTCCCTCTCCCCAAGGGGGAGAGGGTAGGGTGAGGGGAAAAAAGGGGGGGGAAAATGCCCGCGGGCTACGGCGCCCCCTCATCCCAGCCTTCTCCCCAAGGGGAGAAGGGGCAAATCGCAAAAAGCAGAGCTGTAAAAATATATCACTAATGTCACGGCGCTGCTTGCAATACCTCGATATAGTATCGCGTTTAGGTGGGTTTTAATCTCTTTTAAAGAAAACCTTCTTGAAAGTCCTTTTCCCGGCCTGTATCAAAAGGGGTTTTCCCGTAGAAACCTCGGCCTTTTCATCCGCCACCTTTTCGCCGTCAACCCTCACTCCATTCTGGGCTATGAGCCTCATGGCCTCGGAAGTGCCCTTTACCGCGCCTGAGAGCACCATAACCCTTGAAAGGCGCATCCTCTCCCCCTCGGCCTTGATTGTAATCTCATCCACCTCGTCCGGGATTTCCTTCTTTACAAAGAGTTTTTTAAACCCTTCTTTCGCCTTTTCCGCCTCGTTCAAGCCCCGGAAACGCGCGGTCAATTCGAACGCGAGCGCCTCCTTGGCCTTTTTCGGATGGACCTTTCCGCTTTTAACGTCCTCGACATATCCCATGTCCGCCTCGCTGAGGAGCGTGTAATAGTGCATCATCAGACCGTCCGATATGCTCATTATCTTCCCGAATATCTCGGAAGGCGGCTCGGTTATGCCTATGTAGTTGCCCAGGGATTTGCTCATCTTCTGCGTACCGTCCGTGCCTACGAGTATTGGCATGGTCACGACGACCTGCGGGGCCTGGCCGGATTCCTTTTGAAGCTCCCTTCCGACAAGGAGGTTGAAGAGCTGGTCCGTGCCGCCCAATTCCACGTCGGCCCTCAGGACAACGGAGTCATACCCCTGTATCAGGGGGTACAGGAATTCGTGTATGGCTATGGAACGCCCTTCTTTATAGCGTTTATTGAAGTCTTTCCGTTCGAGCATCCGGGCCACGGTAAAGCGAGAGGCGAGGTCTATCATCTCGCCGGAGGTCATCTTCCCCATCCAGTCGCTGTTGAACACGACCTCTATTTTCTCCCTGTCGAGTATCTTGAAGACCTGCTCCTTGTACGTCTCGGCGTTTTTGAGGACGTCGTCCCTCGTAAGGGGCTTACGGGTCTCGTTCCTGCCCGTCGGGTCGCCTATCATGCCGGTAAAGTCGCCTATGAGGAGGAGCACATGGTGGCCGAGCTTCTGAAAGTCCCTGAGCTTCCGTATCAGGACCGTGTGCCCGAGGTGCAGGTCAGGGGCCGTGGGGTCGAACCCGGCTTTTATCCTGAGGGGCTTGCCGGTCCGGAGTTTTTCAATCAACTCCTCTTCGCTTATGATACCGTCCGCGCCCCTTTTTATTATCTTTAATTGTTTTTCGATGTCCATCGGGGTCAGATAATATCAGTTATCATGAGAAAATACAACTACCGGGGGAAAATACAACAGGGGGAGGATTGAACGGAATGCCCTGCATGTCTGCGGTGGGATTGAGATTGCGAAAGTGGAGTTGTTCAATGTCATTGCGAGGCACTAAAAGGATTTTTGTTTAACCGCCCTTTCCAAGGCTGCCCACCGGTATAAAAAACTCAAAAATCGAACCCTTGCCCGGCTCGCTCTCAAACCAGATTCTGCCCCCATGAAACTCCACAAGTCTCTTTGTAAGCGGAAGCCCCACCCCCAGCCCATCATGCTCCCTTACAAAACTCTCATTGCCCATCTCGAAAAATTCGAATATGGCACCCTTAAACTGCGGCTTTATCCCTACCCCCGTATCCTTGACCCTTACCCTCAATACCTCTGCACTTTTTTCGAAATCCGTCAAGACCGTAAGGTCCACCATTCCGCCAACCGGTGTATACCTTACGGCGTTGTCAAGGAGGTTAAAAAGCATCTGAAAAAACATCGTCCTGTCGGCCATGATTGTTCCAACGCCCTCGCCTATATCGACCCCGAGTTTCTGGGCTTTTTTTTCAGCCGCGGGCATTACCATATCAACCGCATCCCTTACGGCGTCCCTCACGCTGAATTCGCTTAAATTCAGCACCGCCCGGCCCGAAGAAACAAGACTGGCATCCAGAAGCGCCTCAACGAGCCTAAAAAGTACTCTTCAGCTCTTTAAAATAATGCCGGCATACCTATCCACCTTATCCTGGACATTGCCTGCGCCCTCAAGCTCTTTAAGGAGTTCGGCAAAACCGAGTATATGGTTGAGCGGCGTTTTGAGTTCGTGATTTATGTTTCTTAGAATTGCCGTCTTATGGCGCCTTTCATCTATAAGTTCAATGTTTAATCCGTCAATAACCTTAAAAAGCGACTTGAGCTTTTCCTCCCTCTCTTTAAGGGAATCGGCCATCCTGTTGAACCCCTCGGAAAGGTCCTCGAGTTCATCGCCTGTCTTTACATTAACCCGGTGGGAGAAATCCCCGCGGGAGAGTTTTTCGGCGCCGCTGTAAAGTTCAATAAGCGGCTTCAATATATAGCGCCTGAGATAAAGGGAGAGAAGGAAGAGCAGGAATACCCCGGCAACGGGAAATACATAAAGGATCCTCCTTGTGCTTTTTGCAAGTTCCCTCGCCTCCACCATGAGGTTATCCCTGCCTTCCGATGCGATCCTTTTGAACTCATCCAAATTCCTTATCAATCCCTCGCCAAAAAGCGTCGCCTCCTGCATACCCAATGCCGCTTCCCGGTTTCCCACCGGGTTGTCGGTATACATAACCCCCAGGGTCATCTCGCCGAGTCTTAACGCCTCTCCCCTTATCTCCTCCGATATCCTTTTCCACTCTTCGCTGCCTTTTTCCTTATCCAGAAAATTTATGACCTCCGCCATCTCGCCTATCAGCCGGTCAAACTCATCCCTTTTTGTAACGTCCCCTGTTACCAGATAATCGCCCGATGTCTTGAGGAGTTTCTGTATCAGGAAACCGAAGTCGCCGATCCTGCTTACTCTGATGGTGACTGTCTCGGTCTGCCGCATCGTGGAGATGAGCCGCTCGATGGTAACAAGGGACCATCCGATGAAGGCCATGGCGAAGATGGTGCCGGCGATAAAAGAGCCTATGAGTTTCTTATTTATGCCTGTTCTCATGGCCCTATTACCACAACCCCTTCAAAAGACGATGGGCCGGAAGCTGGAACGTATCCGATTGCCCCTTTCTCTTTTTTTACAAACGAAATAGCCTCCTGGGGGGTGGCAAATGACAGGGGGATTGAAAGACCCTCCTGAAATACCTTTTTTATCCAATGCAGCCTGTACTCCTTTGAGCTCATCCCGGCAACCTTTTCAAGAAAACTGTCCTTAACACTTCCCTCGAGCATGTTTACCGGCTCAAGTTTCATGCCTCCCATGAATCTTGTCTCGCCCAGATATATGTCCCTTGCCGTCTCAATGTCCGCTTTAAGCAGCGGACCCTGCGGGTTTACTATAATGACAAAATCCTGGGCGTGAACGGAAGTCCCGAATAAAAAAAACAGCAGAAAAAGAAAATGCATCACAACCTCCTAAAAATGAAATGCCCACTGCAGTTCAAAGACGTTATGGATATTCTCGTCTTCCTCGTCGTCGTAGCGGTACTGTGCCTTGAGGCTTGAATTTATGAAGTCAATATCGTATTTAACCCCTCCGATATACTGAAACCTTTGACCGCCGCCCGATAAGGCGCCAAGATACGGGTCATCTTTATCGCTGTTGAGGGTTTCGTATCTGAAGTAAGGGGTAAATCTATCGAGCGTGTAGGCAATCTGCAGATAATACGCATTTGCCGAGGCATCCCTGTTCCTGAATCTGAAATATTCCGCTATGAATTCGAGGAGGCCTCTTTTAAAATAGACATCGGCGCCGTAAATGGCCTCGTTGACGCTGATTGTTGAACTTGCCTTTTCAACCGTGAAGGTTGTACCGGAAATGCCGACAACAAGTCCGCTGACCGCCTTCGGCTCCAGAACAAATCTTGCCACCACCTGCTTTGAATTGTTATCGTCTGAAGTGCTGTTCACCGCGAGGTTGTTCTTTGCCGGCACCATGGAGTCTTCTTTCATCCTCGGGCCGTTGCCGGCCTCAAGGTCGTATCTGAATCTTCCGATTGAGGTCAGCTTTGTTCCCGAGAATTCAACCCCCACGATATGGATCGGAATGACCCCGTTATCATCTTCAAAATTAAGGAAGAAGGGCCTGCCTACAGTAACAAAAAGATGTTTGCCGTGATGGTACGCCCTGTTCCAGTAGCCGAGAGCCGAATGAAACCGGCCAGCCCTCGCAATCAAAAAGTCGCTGAAGGTATAACCCGCCCAGAGCCTCTCGATATCAACATGGGTTTCGTCTATCTCGCCGGATTCGTTTCTTTTGAATTCAACGCCCAGTTCCAGGAGGAAGTTGAGCCGCTCTCCTATGTTTGAGGTTGAGTAAAGGGAGACCTCCCCTATTGAAAAACTATCGTTTTTTCTCTCCCTGTTGCCGGTGGAAAAATTTAGATCGCCGAAGGCGCCCAGATTCATTCCGAACTGGGGCATCGCCGCCTTTACCTCTTTTTGCGCTTCCTGCTCGGCCTTTTTCCTTTCCTCAAGTTCTCTTACCCTGTTTTCGAGCCTTTCTATAACATCCTTCTGTTTCTTCAGTTCCTCTTTAACGTCCTGAAGTTCCTCCCCGAACGCGGAAGCGTTCAGCATAAGAAAAAAAACCAGCGAAAAAAACAAAACTTTCCCTGCGTTGAAGACGGGATTCTTCATGCAACCACCCCCTCTTTTTTAGGGTTAGATCCTCATGCTCGCTTATGCCTTGAATTTTAGCACATGGAGAGAAATATTGGAAGGACAACCATGGCTAATCAGCGCCTGATAGTTGTAGCCATTTGCCATCGTAAAAGTAGAGTATCCCAGAGGCCTTGTTTACAAAAATATCTTCTATGCCTTGATGGTCTACTTGGGGAGGTTCGGGGCAATCAATATATTCATAAAAAAAATCCAAACAAAGTCTATGATAATCCATAATCTCCTTTTTCCCAATGGCACGTATCTCTCGTGAAAACCCGGTTTGTCCGTCACCTATGCCTTGCAACCATCTCTTGTCTGGTTCGCTCGCGATTTCAGACACTTTGTCTGGGGAACCGTCCCAGAATATCAATATGGAAGAGATTCTACCTTTTGAGCATAATGCCGCCCAATCGGTTTGCCCCATCCTTAAAAACTCCCCATGGATGATATTGTGCGGTGTTGGATTATCAAAAACCTGCGGTATAGTACACCCCCGTGCTTGTAACTCCATAACTAAATCATCGGGAAGTCCGGCGAATGCCGTAGGGGAAAGACGCTTAGTATGCAGGTCGGCAATTTCCCATTCATTAATTTCTTCTTCACTATAGGCCAGACTTAAGAGGCTCTGAAAAATAAACGCTGCAAGCAATAAATTCTTGACCCTTGACCATTGGCGACCTTTTGTGTTTGCACACCATGACATGCCCACCATTTTATGGTTTATCCAGCAACTTAAGTGGCACAGCCCATGCTACGCTCTAACGGAGATTGCTTCGGGCTAAAACCCTCGCAATGACCCCCTACCCCGCCCTCTCCATTATCTTTATCTTTACAAGAAACCTCTCCCTGAATGCCGGTCATCTGTAGACGTCTTTCCGGTGTCTCACGCGATATATCGTCACGGGGGTGGAAAAGGGGGCAGATTTATTTTTCTCAAAAAAACCGCTTCTCCTCTATTTCGCGATTACAACGAATCAAACTCTTCCACCGAAATCCCCGCCTGCCGTATAAGCTTGCGTAAAATTCCGGGGCCGAGTTCTTTATGTTGAGGAATTGAAAGTGTGTACTGACAATCGGGTTTTGTCATCATGACGTGGGAACCTTTTTGACGCGCCGCTGTCCAGCCTGCTTCCTGAAATTTTCTCACGGCCTCTCTGTCGGAACAGAGTTTCAGATTATCCCCCATTACACGGCGACCTCTACGAGCCGGCCCGGGTCAACCCCTCTTTTCCCCTCCATCACCTCGAGCCACCCCTCTACGGCTTCCCTTACGTTAGTAATGGCTTCTTCCCTGGTCTTTCCCTGAGAAAGACATCCGGGAAGCGCCGGAACCTCGGCAACAAAATATCCCACCTCATCCTGCTCAATCAAGACATGGAGTTTCATCCGCCACCCTCCTTTTGATATGCTGATTTTTAATCTATCACGTGAAAACAACTGCTGTCAAAACCCCTGCAAAAAGAAATAAAACCGCTTCGCCAGAAATACCCCTCACCCCTCTCCCCAAGGGGAGAGGGAGAGGAAAATTATCATGCCGAACCCTGTGCTGAACCCTTAATATGTCACCCTGAACTTGTTTCAGGGTCTAAGAGGGAATGCTGAAATACGAGATGCCGAAACGAGTTCGGCATGACAGTTTCATGGTTGTTTCAGCATCAGCGCCCCCTACCCCACCCTCTCCTTTATCCTCTCTATCCTCACCGCCCTGCCGCTCTCCGAATCAGCCTCAATCAGGACGCCCTGGAACTCCAGTCCTTTTTCCGCGACCTCGAACTTGGCCGGCACCTGGGTTAAGAACCTCTTTATGACGAGTTCCTTCTCTATGCCTATTATCGAGTCCGTGGGGCCTGTCATGCCCGCGTCGGTTATGTAGGCCGTGCGGCCGTTGAGTATCCTCTCGTCCGAGGTCTGCACGTGGGTATGGCTTCCTATGACCGCGAGGACCTTACCGGCGAGATACCATCCCATGGCCGCCTTCTCGGAGGTCGCCTCGGCGTGCATGTCAACGAATATGAGGGGGGTTTCCTTTCTCAACCTTTCGACGTATTCGAGACCCACCCTGAACGGGCAATCCAGCGCCTCCATGAAAACCCTCCCACAGAGATTGACTACCCCCACCTTGACCCCTGAGGGGCACTCGAAGATGATGGAGCCTTTCCCCGGGCTTCCGCCCGGGTCGTTCGCCGGCCTTACGAGCCTTTCGGCCCTGTCCATGCTTTCGAGTATCTCTTTCCTGTCCCATATGTGATTTCCGGAGGTGATGACGTCCACGTTGAATTTCAAAAGCTCTTCGTAGACCTCAAGCGTTATGCCGAAGCCGCCGGCCGAATTCTCGCCGTTGGCTATCACCATGTCGGGGCGGTGTCTGGCGAGGATATCCGGCAGGAGCGTCCTTACGGCCTTCCTGCCCGGCTTGCCGATTATGTCGCCGATAAAGAGTATCTTCGTTGAATTGGCCATTTTCCTCAAAACATAGACCCTGAAACCAGTTCAGGGTGACAGATTAAACACTTCTGCCTCTACCTCGCGTAATCAACGGCCCTTGTCTCCCTTATGACCGTCACCTTCACCTGCCCGGGGTAGCTCAGCTCCTTCTCTATCTTCTTCGCGATATCCCTCGAGAGCGCGACCGCGAGGTTGTCGTCCACCGCGCCACTCTCGACTATGACCCTTATTTCCCTTCCGGCCTGAAGCGCGTATGCCTTATCCACGCCCTTGAACTCCTTCGCTATCTTTTCGAGGTCCTCAAGGCGCTTGGTATAGGTCTCATACATCTCCCGCCGGGCGCCGGGGCGGGCGGCCGAGAGCGAATCGGCCGCCTGTACCAGTATGCCGTATATTGACTCCGGCCTGTCGTCGTGATGCTGGCCTATGGCCGCGACGATATTGGGGCCTTCGCCGTATTTCTTGGCGAGATCCGCCCCTATGGCCGCGTGCGAGCCCTCGACCTCGTGGTCAACGGCCTTGCCTATGTCGTGCAGGAGCCCGGCCCTGCGAGCAGTCTTTACCGCGAGCTTCAGTTCCGAGGCCATTATCCCGCAGATGAACGCCACCTCAAGGGAGTGGGTATACACGTTCTGGGCGTAACTCGTCCTGAACTTGAGCCTCCCTATGAGTTTCTGCAGTTCCGGATGTATGCCGTGAAGGCCGGTGTCGAAGACGGCCCTCTCTCCGGCCTCCTGGATGCTTTTATCGACCTCGCCCTCGACCTTCTGGACTATCTCCTCTATCCTGGCCGGATGGATCCTGCCGTCGGATATGAGCCTTTCAAGCGCGAGTTTCGCTATCTCCCTCCTCACCGGGTTGTGGCCCGAGAGTATCACGGCCCCCGGCGTGTCGTCTATTATGATGTCTATCCCGGTTATGGCCTCGATGGCGCGGATGTTGCGGCCTTCCCTGCCGATGATCCTGCCCTTCATCTCGTCGTTCGGGAGTGAAACGACCGACACGGTTTTTTCGCTCACGTAGTCGCCGGCGTAGCGCTGGATGGCGAGGCTTATTATCTCCTTCGCCTTCTTTTCGGCCTCGGCCCGCGTTTCTTCCTCTATCTTTTTAAGCGCCCTCGCGGCGTCGAGCCTGGCGTCCTGCTCGACGGTCTCGATCAGTATCTTTTTGGCCTCCCCGCTCGAAAGTCCGGAGACTTCTTCGAGTTTGCGCCGCGCGTCCGCCGCGAGGATAGAGAGGTTTTTCTCCGTTTCCTCGATTGTCTTTTCCTTCTGCAAAAGCCCCCTCTCCCTTTTCACGGAATCGGTTTCCTTGCGCTCCAGGGCGTCGAACTTCTTGTCCAGGGCGTCTTCCTTGGCGAGGATCCTCTTTTCAAGCGCCTGAAACTCCTTACGGCTTTCGGCGGCCTCTTTTTCGAATTCGAGTTTGCTCTGATAGGCCTTGTCCCTGGCCTGGATGGAGGCGTCCTTCTTTATGCTCTCGGCCTCCTTCTTCGCGCCCTCGATTACGCCCTCGGCGGCCTTTTTGGCGGCGTCCATGTTGCCCTCCACAACCTTCTTCCTCAGGATAAAACCGACCCCGACCCCCGCGGCAAGAAAAACGATGGAGGCAATAACGATCAACAATACCGACATGCCCATATCAAGCTCCTTTCCCTGCAATCGAAATGGAACCGTCCGCTTCGGACGGGTTTAAGACAAAAAACCCTTCAAACCCTCAACACCTTGTTTTCCGTCACGATAGAATCAACCCTTACGTCATGCGGCTCGCTCGGAAGGGCCTCGGCGAGGCACTGAAAACCGAACGCCAGCGCCACTACCGGACACCGCGTCCTTGTGAGCACCCTGTCGTAATACCCTTTCCCGTAACCCAGCCTCGTGCCGCTCGTGTCAAAAGCCACCCCCGGCACGACCGCGCAGTCGAACGCCTCGGGCCCGGCCTCCACCCCGCCGTGGGGCGGCTCGAGGATGTTGTAGGAACCGGGGGAGAGTTCCCTCCGGTCCTTGACCATGTAGAAAGATAGATGGGGCGCGCCCTTCGCGCCAGAGGGCGCCAGACGCACCACGCGGGGGAAATAGACCTCCTTCCCCTCGCCGACCGCCCTCAGGAATATCTCGTCCGTGAGGACCTCGTTACGGAAGCTCGAATAAATGACGAGCCTTTTCGCGGAGCGGAATTCCCGCATCGCGGTGAACCTCTTCTGGATCATAAGGCTCAGCCGGTAGACCTCCTCGAAACTCAGCCGGCTTCTGCGGCCGAGGAGCTCCGCTCTCAGGCTCTCCTTCGTGACGGTATTGACCATCGTTTTTTTGAAAAACGCGGGAAAGAAGGGGTTTGAGGAACTGCGTGAGGAAAGGTTAGGGCGCTAAAGTCCGGGGTTGCAAAAAACGCCGCGCTGCCTTTTTGCCCCATTAAAACAAAAAACATGCCGGGTAAAAAGCGTGTATAAAGATGCGGCCCGGAACAAAAGCTCTGACATTCGCATTATCTCTGATTGAAGGGTTTCCCGTAATACCATTGAATTCCTCCCCGCGGATGCCGTGTCGGCGGCTTTTTTGAACCGCGTTTCAACAGGTGGCGGCCAGTATAGCCTCGTCAGGCTTTCCCCGGGGGACATGCCGTCCGAAGGCCAGCGCCGGCGCCTCTCGTATACTGTTGGTTCTAAATTATCCTGCCGATCACGCGCACCGCAGGGAGAAAAGATATTACGGTAACCTCCTATCAATGAGTTGATTCAACTCGCCCGATTTCTTCTCAATGCCCTCGAGTTTATCCCTGACCTTCATAAGCTCCCCGGTCACGTTAAGCGCGGCCAATAGGGCCAGGTCCAGCGTTGCCACGGCCTTTGAACCCACCCGCACCTCTTCTATCTTCCGGGTGAGGTAGCTTTCGACGCTGCGCACGTAATCGCTGTCCTCTTCGCTTTTGACCAGCAGCCTCTTGCCGAGTATGCTCAACTCAACAACGCTTTTCAACTGAAACCTCCGGAGAAACCTCAGGCATTTTGAATCAATCCGTCGAGCCTCGTTAAAAGCCCCTCAACCTTTCCCCTTACCAGTCCCTTTTCCTCTTCAAACCTCGCAAGACCGCGTTTCAACTCCTCAATCTCGGATTCCTTCTCTTTCAACCGCTCCTTAAGGGTTTTTTTTTCGGCCTCCATTGACTCGCACAGCCTTAACAGAGTGTTTATCTTCTGCTCCAGCTTCTCAAAATTGGCCGTATCCATTCAACTTGGCTCCTTCAGCAGTTACATGATACGATTTTTGGAGGAGGAAGTCAAGGGGGAGAAAATCGCTCAATACGCGTAGAGGTTCCCGTACGGCCTCAGAGAGACCGGCGCGAGCTTCTTAAACGGCTCCTTCATCACCGTGTCGAGCTTCAGGTTGAAATCATTGCAGAAATCCGCGAGATATTCCTTTAAAAGAGCCGCGTCCTCCCCGGTCGGCTCGACTATGCCGACCTCGGCGCCGCATCTATCCTTATCAACATCCCCCCTCACAAATATCACGCCGCCGTGCATCCCGGTGCCGAGGTAATCGCCCACGATGGGCCTTTCGGATTCCTCCTTAAGACCGAGCAGTATAAGTACGCCGCCCGCCATGTACTCCCCGAAGAAATCCCCGGCCGTGCCGCCGCATATTATGACGGGCGATTGCTTTTTGTAGCCCTTCATGTGTATCCCGACGCGGTAGCCCACGTCGCCGAGGACGTGGAGACGGCCGCCCCTCATCCCGTAGCCCAGCACGTCCCCGGCGTGGCCGTGGACAACGACCTTGCCGCCGTTCATCGTGTTGCCGATGTTATCCTGCGCGTTGTCCTTTATGACGAGCGTGGGGCCGTCCATGAAGGCGGCGAGGTCATTGCCCGGAACGCCCTCGACCGTTATTCTCACCCCATCGCCCTTCAACCCGGCCCCTATGTAGTACTGGCCGTTTACGCCCCTGAGGAGTATCTCTTTTTCCCCTCTGGCGACGGCCTCCCTCACCCTTTCGTTCAATTCCCTGTAATAAACCCCTTTCGCGTCTATCGTAACCACGGCCGTTTCCTTCTCTCTCGCGGAACTACCCGCCTTTTTCACCATGACCATTGCCCCTACCTCCCCACCGGCTTGACGCCGAGTATGTCGAGGGTCTGGGCGTCAAGGCCTATGCCCCTCAATCTCTCGCGGCTGCCCCTCAAGCTCTCGACCGCGTTCACGCCGAGGGCGCCGAGTATCTCCTTGAGTTCAAGGTTCCACGCGTGGATGAGGTTTATGAGCCTTTCGGCAAAGACCTCCGGGTCGAGCCTCGCCGTCAACTCCGGCCTCTGGGTGGTTATGCCCCAGGAGCAGTTGCCCGTGTAGCACTTGCCGCAGACCGTGCAGCCCATGGTCACGAGCGCGGCCGTTGCTATCGCCACGGCGTCCGCGCCCAGGGCTATGGCCTTTGCCGCGTCCGCCGAGGAACGTATGCCCCCGGCCGCGACGATTGACGCCTCGTTCCTTATGCCTTCCTGCCTGAGTCTATCGTCAACCGCGGCTATGGCGTGCTCTATGGGGATTCCGAGGTGGTCGCGTATTATCGTCGGCGCCGCGCCGGTGCCGCCCCTGAAGCCGTCGATGTAGACTATGTCCGCGCCAGCCCTCACTATGCCCGAGGCGATGGCCGCCACGTTGTGCACGGCGGCTATCTTTACGGACACGGGCTTGTAGTTCGTCGCCTCTTTTATGGCGTAGATGAGCTGCCTTAAATCCTCGATGGAATATATGTCGTGCTGGGGGGCCGGCGAGAGCGCGTCCGTGCCCACGGGTATCATTCTCGTCTTCGCAACCTGAAGCGGGATCTTCTCTCCGGGCAGGTGCCCGCCTATGCCGGGCTTGGCGCCCTGCCCTATCTTTATCTCGACCGCCACTCCGGCGTTGAGGTAATCCGGGTTAACGCCGAAACGACCGGACGCGACCTGCACCATTATGTGGTCTTTGTAGGGCAGGAGGTCCTCGTGCAGCCCGCCCTCTCCCGTA
>JACRCB010000053.1 GCA_016219165.1 Deltaproteobacteria bacterium
TACACCTGTATTCGTAAATCGGCATCTTCAACCCTCCATTTTCGACAAACCTGCTACTATATTGTAGGGTCCCGGCACTCAGTTGTCAAACCAAAATTCCGAAAGTCATGCGTTTTTGATTGAAACCTCCTGATTTTATTGGTGTTTTCTTTGTCGGCCGCTTGGCCGTAAAGGCCCGTCCCCGCGACGATCCACCAAAATCACGGAAATCCCAAAGATGTGCGCTAAGGCATGGACGCGCGTTGCCTTTTCTGGAAAAATAGGCTTAAGACAAGGGGCAAACCCGAAAGGCAAACCCCTTGGATCCATTAAAGAAACCATGCCCTCTCAAGAAAAACAGGAAAAATCCCTTAAATCCTCCATCGGCGACGGCGTCTTCGCCTCCCTCATGAACGGGTTCACCTCCGACTACTTTACGCCGTTCCTGCTCCTCCTCGGCGGGACTTCGAGGCATGTCGGGTTCCTGAGCGCGCTCCCGAACCTTTTCTCCTCCCTCGTCCAGCTCATAAGCCCTGCAATGACCGAGAGGCTTAAGTCACGGAAAAAGGTCATCGGCATATTCGTCCTCTTGCAGTCCGTGATGTTCATCCCCATGGTAGCCTCTTTCATGCTCGGGGAGGGCGGCCCAACGGTCTTCATAGCCATCGTCGTCCTCTTCAGTTCCTTCGGGGCGTTCGTGAGCCCGGCCTGGGGGTCTCTCATGGCCGACCTCATAAAGGAGGGGAAGAGGGGCGAGTACTTCGGGTGGAGGAACAAGGTCCTCGGGTTCGTGACGATACTCTCTGCCTTCGCGGCCGGTTTCATACTGCACGAGTCCGAGCAATACAACATCTTCTGGGGCTTTGCCGCGATATTCGCGCTCGCCTTTGTCTTCAGGCTCGTCTCGTGGGCGTATTTGAGGAAGATGCATGAGACGCCGCTCGAACATAAGGAGGAAGATTACTTCTCGATATGGGATTTCGTCTCGCGCTTGAACACCTCGAACTTCGCAAGGTTCGTTTTTTTCGTCTCCGCCATGAAGTTCGCGGTCAACATTGCGTCGCCTTTTTTCGCGGTCCTCATGCTCAAGGACTTGAAGTTCGACTACCTGACATACACGGCGATAACGCTCTCGGCAACGCTCGCCTCGAACCTCACCATAAAGAGGTGGGGCATCCACGGCGACAGGATCGGGAACCTCAAGGTCATAAGCCTGACATCAAAGCTTGTCGCGTTCCTGCCGCTTCTGTGGGTAGTAAACCAGAACCCGATATACCTGTTTTTTGTCCAGGTGTTTTCGGGTTTCGCGTGGGCGGGGTTCAACCTCTCCGCCTCGAATTTTATCTATGACGCGTCATCTCCGGGCAAGCGCACCCGCTGTATCGCGTACTTCAATGTATTGACCGGGGTATCTCTTGGGATAGGCGCGCTCGCCGGAGGCTTCCTCGCCTCGCGCATGCCGGTGAGCGTTATAGGAGGAGGGCTCTACAATATAATACTCCTCTCCGCCGCATTGAGGCTCCTTGTCGCCTTCTTCATGCCGTTTAATTTGAAAGAGGTGAGGGAGGTAGAGAAGATAAGATCGCACCAGCTCTTCTTGAGCGTGCTTAAGTTGGGGCCCGCGTTTGGGAGGGCTGAGGTGAGACGGGAGAGGTGATTCTCGATAGGGGGGACTTTCCAGCCTCCCTTTTCCGGGGGATGCAGGGGGATTAAAAATCTCTTTTCTCAGACGACCTCCCCCGGCCCCTCCTTGTCAAGGAGGGGAGTTTCAAGCTCCTCCCCTTTTTTCAAGGGGAGGTTGGGAGGGGTCGTATTTGCGCTTTTATCTCCCCTCCCTCGAGGGTAGGATGAAGGGGAGGGTGAACAATGATTTTGAGCAATACGAAGACGATCTCCCCCGGCCCCTCCTTGTCAAGGAGGGGAGTTTTAAACTCCTCCCCTTTTTTCAAGGGGAGGTTGGGAGGGGTCGTTCTAAATGACGGGACTGGAAAGTCCCGCCTATCGTAAAAACGAACGGCGCGGTTCGATAACCGCGCCGTTTTAAAGACCACCCCTCTCCCACAAGGGGAGAGGGGGCAAAAAAGACGCTGAATTTTTCAGCA
>JACRCB010000055.1 GCA_016219165.1 Deltaproteobacteria bacterium
CAAACTCTCTTCAAAAACTTCTAAACTTCCCCCTGCCGCACCCCCGAATGGGGGTGCGGCAGGGGGAAGTTTAGAAGGTTTTGAAGAGAGATTGAGAGTAACTTTTTTCAAAAAGTTTATATCAAAGTACTTTTTCAGTGGTTCCTTAAGTTTCTTTACGGATATGAAAATGTCAGGAAATCATACGTTCCAGCGGAATGGCCAGTGGAAGGATTATCTGTTGATAGTCCTTCTTACGGCGGCAATCTATCTTCCGTTTCTGGGGCTTTCGAGATGGGACGACAACGAGCCGTTAAGGGTGGCGATAGCAAAGGAGATGCTCTCTACGGGAGACTGGCTCGTCCCCTTTCTCCACGGAAGACCTTATCTTGTAAAGCCGCCCATGATGAACTGGCTTATAGCGGGAAGCGGCTATCTCCTCGGGGGCATCGATGAATGGACCGGCCGGCTGCCGTCGGTCATTGCCGTCTTTTTGCTGGGCATCTCGATGTATCTCTTTACCGGAAAGTGGCTCTCGAGGGAGGGCCGGCTTTTTTCCGCAATCGCAACCGTGAGCATGTTCGGGCTTATGGAAAAAGGCAGGACCGCGGAGATAGACGCCCTCTTTGTCTTTCTCGTAACGCTTACGCTCCTTGTATGGATAAACGGATATGAGAGGCGCTTAAACCCTGTCCTCTTATGGTGCGCTTCCCTCGCGCTCGCAGGCATCGGGACCCTGACAAAGGGCCCTCAGGCCATAGCCTATCTCTATTCAACGGTCTTTGTCTACCTTCTGGCGAGGAAGAGGCTCTCCTTTTTCTTTTCGGCGGCGCATCTGGCTGGTATCGCCTTTTTTACGCTTATCCTCGCCCTCTATCTGTCACACGTCTCGAAGGCGGTAGCTTTGAGCGAATATGCGCGGATAGTGATGGAACAGATAACGCAGAGGGCCGAAGGCAAACACAGTTTTATCCCGTCGTTCATTTTCCATTTTATCTCATACCCGTTCACAATCACGGCGACCTTCCTGCCGTGGGTATTGTTCGCGGTCCCGGCAATCGCTTTTAAAAAAACCAGGGGCAGGGTGAAAGGGGTCATGGGGAGGGAGGTCGTTATCTACTCGCTCATTGCGATTGCGGTCAATTTCCCCGTATACTGGCTCCTCCCCGGCGCAAAGGCAAGGTACTTCCTCCCGGCAGGGCCTTTTGCAGCCATAATAACGGCCGCGCTCTTCGAATTCTATCTCGAAGAGGCGCGGGAAGAGCCGGGAATCAATGCCTTCTTTAAAAGGTTTATGAAGGTAACCGCGTCCCTGGCGCTCTTATGCGCCGTCTTAACCCCGGTTGCCGTTGCATACATGGACTTAAGTTTTTCCCTTTCCTTGACGGCGGTCACGGTATCTACGGCATTGGTATCCATCTTTATTCTCTATAAGGTCAACTCCGCCGGGTTGAAATCTATACCCCTGTCCATGGCGCTTACGGTTGGGCTTACATTCCTCATATACTCGAATATCAAGACGCAGCTCGACACGCGCAAGGATAATAACCCCAGAAATATCGCCCGTGAGATAAACCTTCTTCTGCCGGAGAACGTCGGCACGCTCTACAGCATGGGTTACAGGAATATCCTGGAGGTGATGTGTTATATGGACAAAAAGGTTGTACAGGTCGATACCTTTAGAGAACTAAAAAATTTGGCCGGCAAAGACAGGGTGTATTTCATATTCACCGACAGGTTCCTGAAGGTGGGGGACAAAAGCGACAAAAGGTTTTTTGAGGAAGAGCTTGAATGGGAAAAGGCCTATTCGAAGTATTTAGACGGAGAAAAGGGCAAGGTGGTTGTGGGATATATAGAAGGGAATAAGCCCTTGCCTTAAAAGGGAAATTTTGTTAATTTCTGGTAGCCGCAATAACGCGGGGCGAAATAAAGGAAAGGTATGCAAGCCGATATTGTCCCTTTAATCGTGGGACTTTTGATTCTGCTCTCAAGCCTCGTCTCTTTAAAGATAGGGATATCCGTCGCTATAATAGAAATACTTCTGGGGGTTATAGCCGGCAATCTGGGGCTTGCGCCCGAGGAGTGGATGGTGTTTTTGGCCGGTTTCGGGGGGATTATCTTAACCTTCCTTGCCGGGGCCGAGATAGATGTGGGGTTATTAAGAAAGAAGTTTAAAGAGAGCCTTCTCATAGGAATATTCTCCTTCCTGACGCCGTTTGCGGGGGCTTCTCTTTACGCCTATTATGTCGCGGGGTGGGGTCTTCCGGCGTCTTTAATAGCAGGAATCGCTCTTTCGGAAACATCCATAGCCGTTGTTTATTCGGTACTTCTTGAGACCAACCTCTTAAAGACGACTGTCGGCAATATGCTGATGGCCGCCACATTTATAACAAACATGGGCACCGCGGTCATGTTAAGCGTTTTATTCGCAAAACCGACCCTGTATACGGCCGTATTTATCGCGGTTTCCATAGCGGTGATATTCCTGGCGACCAAATTCTCCCATTATGTCTTCGACAACGCCGGACTCAAGAATAAGGTTATTGAGCCTGAGATAAAATACATATTTTTCCTTTTACTCGTCTTTATATATTTTGCAAACCTGGGGGCGGGACACGCGATACTGCCGACGTTCGTGCTCGGACTCCTGATGTCAAAACATTTTACCGAAACATCGGGAACAAGGATGGTAAAAAACAGACTTAGAACCGTTGCGTTCGCGCTTATCACCCCGGTATTCTTCATTGTTGTGGGCATGAAGGTTTCACTGCCGTTGATATGGTCGTCCATATGGCTTTTTGCCGCCTTTTTCGTAACCAAACAGTCGGCCAAACTCATAGGCGTTTATTTTCTCGCGAAAAAGTATATACCCGACGGCCATGTATATACCACATTACTGCTCAGCACGGGACTGACATTCGGGCTGATAGCGCTTATTTTCGGACTGCGTTCGGGGTTTATAAACGAGGTGCAGTATTCAATACTTACCGGGGTGCTCATCGCAAGCGCCGTAATACCGACTTTTATAGCCCAGAAATGGTTCGTGCCGGTCCACTCGGAAGACATTGTGGAGGAGGATTGATATGATTGTCGGCGTTCCAAAGGAGATAAAGGACAACGAATACAGGGTGGCGCTCGTGCCTTCCGGGGTGAGACAGTTGAAGGGCGCGGGGCACACAATCCTTGTGGAGGCCGGCGCCGGAGAAGGCAGCGGCATAGGGGATAAAGAATACGAAAAGGAAGGGGCCGGAATAGTAAAATCCGCGAAAGAGGCCTTTTCCTCATCGGATATCGTCATAAAGGTAAAAGAACCCCAGCCCTCGGAATATCAATATCTAAGGGAGGGCCTAATCCTTTTCACCTTCCTCCACCTCGCGACAAAAAAAGACCTCGCCGTAACGCTCATCAACAAGAAAACGACCGCAATAGCCTATGAAACCGTTGAGACAGACTCGGGAGACCTCCCTGTATTGAAGCCGATGAGCGAGGTCGCCGGGCGGCTGAGTGTAGAGATAGGGGCGCATTTTCTCCTTAAACCCTGCGGCGGAAGAGGGGTTTTGCTCTCCGGGGTGCCGGGGGTCGAGGGAGGCAATGTTGTAATACTCGGCGCGGGCACAGTAGGGCTCAATGCGGTAAGGATTTCCATGGGGCTCGGCGCAGAGACAACCGCAATCGACATATCCACGGAAAGGTTCAGGCGCTTGGACGACATCTACAGGGGTAGAGTAAAGACCCTCATATCCAATTCCTACAATATAGAAAAGGCGGTTCTGGGCTGCGACCTGCTCATAGGCGCTGCCCACAGGCCCGGAGGAAAAACCCCGTGCCTCGTAGGGAAATCCCTCGTAAAAAGGATGAAAAAAGGCTCCGTGATAGTGGACGTTGCGGTTGACCAGGGCGGGTGCGTTGAGACAATCCGCCCGACAACCCATTCAAACCCCACCTACGAGGCGGATGGGGTAATCCATTATGGGGTCTCGAATATCCCCGGGGCCGTGCCGAGGACATCCACCTTCGCCCTCACAAACGCCACACTGCCTTACCTTCTAATACTCGCAAAAGAAGGGCTTGAAAGGGCCATTGAAATAGACCCGGCCCTCTCAAACGGCGTAAACATCCACAGAGGAAAAGTCTGCCACAGGGCCGTGGCCGAGGCCCTCGGGATGGAACACACGCCTCTTGCATGAACTCCGCCGTTTATGCCTGCCCCGTACTTTATACGGGGGCGGAGAATTTTAAAACCTTAATGGAAAGATACCCGCGTTAAGGCCCCGTCGTAAACCACATTAAAACCTTTTAACCCCATGAAAAATCCTGCTTTTCCCTTGACTCTGCCGGCCAAATAAGATAATTTTACTTTTTAAATATTTCAGGGTTTTAAGGTTTTTTCAAAAGGGTTTTTGTCAAGAGGGACACACCTTTTAGAGTCTAAAGTAGAGGTATCGTGGAGTTAAGAGAAAAGAGTCAGGAATATAAACAACGGCTGGAGAGGCTTAAGTTTCTTAAAAAAAGCGGCATAGACCCTTATCCCAACGATTTTAAGCCATCGGCAACCTGCGGCTATTGCGTCGAAAGATACATTAACCTTTCTCCCGAGGAGATTTCGAAGGCGGGAAAGGTCTCCCTCGCGGGAAGACTCATGGCGAGAAGGGACTTCGGCAAGGCATCCTTCGGCCATATACAGGACGGTACCGCAAGGATGCAGGCGTATTTCAAAAAAGACATCCTCGGGGAAGAAGGCTGGGGGCTTTTTCAGGCGTGCGATATCGGGGACATAATAGGCATAGAGGGGAATCTCTTCAGGACAAGAACGGGCGAACTTACGGTCGAGGTCAAGAGGATCCGCCTCCTTTCAAAGGGTTTGAACCCCCTGCCCGAGAAATGGCACGGACTGAAAGACATTGAGGCAAGGTACAGGCAGCGATACCTCGATTTGATGGTAAACCCGGACGTTCGGGACGTATTTCTTAAAAGGACCGGGGTAATCCGCCTCATAAGAGAATTTTTAAGTTCGAGGGGTTTTATCGAGGTTGAAACCCCGATGATGCACCACGTAGCCGGGGGCGCCGCGGCAAAACCCTTCATAACCCACCATAACGCCATGGGGATGGACCTCTTTTTGAGAATAGCCCCGGAACTTTACCTTAAAAGGCTGGTTATAGGCGGCATGGACAGGGTATTCGAGATAAACAAGAACTTCAGGAACGAAGGCATCTCCAGTCAGCACAACCCGGAATTCACGATGCTCGAATTCTATCAGGCGTATGCCACGTACGAAGACCTTATGGCCCTTACCGAAGAGATGTTTTGTTCCGCGGTTGAAAAGACACACTCCACCCTCATGATAAAATACCAGGGTGAAACACTCGACTTCACCCCCCCGTGGCAAAGGATTACGGTAAGGGAGGCAATCTTAAAATACTGCGACTGCGGCGAGGGCGTCTTTGAAGACAGGGACAAGGCATACGGATTCCTTAAAAAACTCAATCCCAATCTCCCCCAGAACTTAAGCCACGGGAAACTTTTAGTTGAGATATTTGAACATTGCGCCGAAGGCAAACTCATACAGCCGACCTTTGTAACTCATTATCCCGTGGAGGTATCCCCCCTTGCGAGGAGGAGCCTGAAAGACCCGTCCCTTGTCGACAGGTTCGAACTCCTTATCATGGGCAAAGAGATTGCCAACGCATTCAGCGAACTCAACGACCCCGAAGACCAGCTTGAGAGGTTCGTCGAACAGGCGAAGGAACGCGAGATGGGGGACGAAGAGGCCCACCCCATGGATGAGGATTTCATAAGGGCGCTTGAGTACGGGATGCCCCCGACAGCGGGCGAAGGCATAGGGATAGACAGGCTTGTCATGCTCCTGACCGATTCCCCCTCGATACGCGATGTGATACTTTTTCCGCTCTTGAGGGAGGGCTTAGGGGAAGGGAAGTAGATTGCAAGGGGTCTCGGCTTTTGTCGCCGATTGGGGAACGGGCCCCTCCATATAAATTAAATGTCCTACGAATGGTTCATCGGATTAAGATACCTGAGGGCAAAACGGAAGACGACCTTCGTCTCGGTCATCACGTTTATCTCGATTCTCGGCATAACCGTCGGGGTTACCGCGCTCATAATAGTGCTTTCGGTCATGACCGGCTTTGAGGATGACCTCAAAGGCAAGATTCTGGGGATAAACGCCCACCTCGTAGTGATGGAATTCGGCGGACAGACGCGCGATTACAAGGACCTTGCCTCAAAGATAAAGGATGTGCCGGAGGTGGCGGGCGTAACCCCCTTCATATACAGGCAGGCCATGCTTTCGAGCGCAAGCGGGGTGGTGGGGGTCGTTATCAGGGGGGTAGACCTCGCCACCTTCCAAAGCGTAACGATACTCCCGGAACGCATCAAGGAAGGCGCCCTCGAGGGTTTAAGGCCCACATTCATGGAGGCCTCCGGTAAAGGGGAGATTCCGGGCATTGTCATAGGGACGGAACTTTCGAAGGCCCTCGGCGCAGGTTTAAACGGCGAGGTAAACGTCATTTCCCCCCTCGGCAGCCCTTCCGCCGTGGGGATGATGCCGAGGGTTGCGCGCTTCAGGGTTGCGGGGATATTCGAACTCGGCATGTATGAATACGATTCATCCCTTGCCTTCATGTCGCTCGAAAACGCCCAGAGTTTTTTCAGACTCGGAGAGAGCGTAACCGGCATAGAGGCGAATGTAAAGGATATATACGGGGCCGAGGGCGTAAAGAAAGAACTCCTTTCAACGCTTGCGAGGCCCTACTGGATAAGGACATGGATGGATATGAACAGAAACCTTTTCTCCGCGCTTAAACTCGAGAAGGTTGCGATGTTCATAATACTTACCCTCATTATAGTGGTGGCCGCGCTTAATATAATAAGCACCCTTATCATGGCCGTGATGGAAAAGGGTAAGGAGATCGCCATATTAAAGGGCATCGGCGCAACGTCGGGAAGCATCATGAAGATATTCATGATAGAGGGGTCGATAATAGGGCTGGTCGGCACCACCCTCGGCACGTTGATAGGGGTTGTATGCGCATTGAACCTCGAAAGCGTGGTGGGGTTCATAGAAAAGGTCTTTAACTTCAAGGTCCTTCCCCCGAGCGTATATTATATCGACCGCCTTCCCTCGAAGGTGGAACCAATGGTCGTTATCGCCATCGTCCTGGTGTCTCTGGGGATAAGTTTTCTCGCAACCCTCTATCCCTCATGGAAGGCATCGAGGTTCGACCCGGTCGAGGGGCTGAGATACGAATGATGCTTCAGGGGAATGGATGGAACACATAAGTATAAAAGGGCTTACCAAATCTTACGGGAAAGGGACGAAGACGCTCGAGGTTCTAAAGGGTATAGACCTTGAAATAGAAAAGGGTGAGACAGTGGCCATACTCGGCGCCTCCGGGGCCGGTAAATCAACGTTCCTCAATATCATGGGGGCTCTCGACCACCCGACATCCGGCGAGGTCTTCTACAACTCGGCATCCATATTCACCATGGGAGAAAAAAAACTTGCCTCGTTTAGGAACTCCACCGTGGGCTTTGTCTTCCAATTCCACCACCTGCTTGCGGAATTCACCGCCCTCGAAAACGTCATGCTTCCGGCGCTCATCGGGGGGAAGAGTTATATGGAGGCGAAAGAGACGGGAGAGGCGTTATTAAGAGACGTGGGGCTTAAAGATAGGCTCGACCACAAGCCCGGAGAGCTCTCCGGCGGGGAACAGCAGCGCGCCGCCATGGTGAGGGCGCTTGTTCAGACTCCTGAGGTGCTCCTCGCGGACGAACCTACTGGAAACCTCGATACAAAGACAGGGGAAGAGGTCTTTGAACTCCTCCTTAAGTTAAACAGGGAGAAAAACATAACCCTCGCCGTTGTTACTCATAACGAAAGACTCGCGCAGAAGATGAATAGAAGGCTTACAATGGTCGACGGCAGGCTCTTCGGGTAACGAATAATTCAACCGGCTGGGGCCTCTTTACAAAAAACCGCTCCGCCTTCAGAAACTCTAAGATAAAAGAATCTGAAGGTTTTCGAAAGGGGCAGGGCTCCCCGACCCCGACCCACCCTCCGGGTGGGTGCCCGCCCGCAGAGCCTGCCCTGAACCCTGTGCTGAACTTGTTTCAGCATTGTTTCAGGGGTGGGTCGGAAATCCTCCTCAGAGAAAGGGACATACAATCAATTGAGGTTTATAAGAACGCTCTTATCTGTTATAATTTTGACTTCCGTTGTCTCGGCGGCACGTGCCGCCGAGAC
>JACRCB010000056.1 GCA_016219165.1 Deltaproteobacteria bacterium
CTCCTTTACCGAGGTGTCCGCGAACTCGAATATGCCGTGCAGGAGCGCGGCCTCGGTCTCCTCTATCATGCCCTTTGCCCGTCCTTCCTTTATGTGGTATTTGATTTCTTCCCTCGGCGCAAAAATGCCGGACGGCGCGCTCTTTATGCCGAGGACCTTAAGCACCCCGGTTGTGGAGGAGGTAAGGACCCCCACAAACGCCGACGACACCCTCGATAGAAGGTCAATGGGCCTTGCCGAGAAACAGGCTATCCTTTCCGCATACCGGAGCGCAAGGGACTTGGGCACCAGTTCCCCCAAAATGAGTGTGGTATACGAGATTATAACCACCACCGTTGCCACGGCGAGGAGTTCAGCCGCGGCCTTAAGGGGCGGATAGGGGATGGCCGAATAGAGGGGTTCAAAAAATTCCACGGACGCCACACCACCCATGACCGAGGCAAGGGTGGAAACGACCGTAACGCCGACCTGGACGGTTGCCAGAAACCTCTCCGGCTCGTTTTTCATGCCTAAAACGAGTTTTGCGCTTTCGTTGCCTTCCTTTGCGAATTTCTCCAGTATGCTCCTTCTCGCCGATATTATCGCTATCTCCGAGGTTGAAAAAAAACCATTAAGGAGTATCAGGAAGAATATTATTATGGCCTCTATGATAAGGCTTTCTGTAGACATTTTTTAAATTCCCTCCGGGAAACCGTATGGATTTCCGCAATATTTATTATAGCATAGATTGGAAAGGTTATACAGGCTGGAAAAATCTTTTTATTATCAGCAGGTTAGGTGAAGCGCCGCCGCCATTTTCTTCTTGGTGGACATACTGTTAAAGGTTTTGCATGCCCTTGGGGTATCCTCTACGATGAGTTCGATGCCCATCTCGGAGTAGTATCTTTTTACCTCAGGCAATACCATCATCATGGCTTCGGCTCCTGTGCCTACGACCAGGCAATCGGGGTGGACTTCGGCGACCGCCTTTATATCCTTTAGGCACAACTCATGCCCCTTTTCCCTCCACCAACTATCGAGTATGCCGGAAGGCAGTATTATAAGGTCCGCGGTATAGAGAGTGCCGTCCACCACTATCCTTCCAAAGTTGTAAGAGTTTATCATACCGGTATCTTTTTCCTCCCCAGCACCCGATTAAGAGGAGGCTCGTTTCAAAGATTTAAACGCCGCAATGCCGGCGAACCTCGCCATATCCCCGAGGTCCTCTTCAATTCTCAGGAGTTGGTTGTATTTTGCGGTCCTGTCGGTCCTCGATGCTGACCCTGTCTTAATCTGCCCTGCATTAACCGCCACACTCAAGTCCGCAATGGTGGTATCCTCTGTCTCACCGCTTCTGTGCGATATTACCGTTGTATAGCCCGCCTTGTGCGCGGTTTCAACGGCCTGAAGGGTCTCCGTTAACGTGCCTATCTGGTTCGGTTTTATGAGTACGGAATTCGCAACCCCCTCTTTTATGCCTCTAATAATCCTCTTAACGTTCGTAACAAAGATGTCGTCCCCTACGAGTTGAACGTTCTTGCCGAGCCTTCCGGTTAAGAATTTCCATCCCCTCCAGTCCTCCTCGGAAAGGCCGTCCTCTATGGAGACTACGGGGTAGTCCCTGACGAGCCCCTCGATGTATCCTACCATCTCGTTACCCGACAGTTTTTTCCCTTCGACAAGGTATCCGCCGTTTTTATAGAATTCGCTCGCCGCGCAATCGAGCGCGATGAAGGCGTCTTTACCGGCCCTGTAGCCGGCCTTCCTTATAGCATCGAGTATGTATTCTATCGCCTCTCTATTGGACTCAAGGTTGGGCGCAAAACCTCCCTCATCCCCCACGGAGGTCCGTAACCCCCTCGACTTCAATATGGATTTTAGCGTATGGAAGACCTCTACCACCATCCTCAAACTCTCGGCAAAAGAGTCTGCGCCCGCGGGCACGAGCATGAACTCCTGTATATCGAGGTTGTTGTCCGCATGCACCCCGCCGTTTATTATGTTCATTTGGGGAACGGGCAGCGTTACGGCGTTTGTCCCGCCTATGTAAGAGTAGAGGGGAAGGATGCTCGCCTCGGATGCGGCCTTTGCCACCGCCAGAGAGACCGCAAGGACGGCATTTGCGCCGCAACGCCTTTTGTTCTCCGTTCCGTCGAGGGATATGAGGATGTTATCTATGTAAGACTGGTCCCTGCAGTCAAGCCCTATGATTTCAGGGGCAATCTTTTCCTCTATGTTTTTTATCGCGGTGAGCACCCCCTTTCCCATGTAGCGTTTTTTATTCCCGTCCCTCTTTTCAATTGCCTCATGCCTTCCCGTGGATGCCCCTGAAGGGACCGCGGCCCGCCCCATGAATCCTCCGTCCGTTATGCAATCGGCCTCGACGGTGGGGTTGCCCCTCGAATCTATTATCTCCCGCGCAACTACCTCTGTAATGGTGGTCATGAGACCTCCTCTTCTATAAGGATATTCCGCTCAATAATTATACTTTCAGTCCCGGAAAAAGCAAGGCAAAATGAGAGGCGCCGAGTCCAGCACCACTTTGGACACGTTGGCTTTGAATGTTATGGAGGAAGCCCTGTCCAAAGTGGTGCTGGAGGTGGAATCATCTTGCACAAATTAACCTCAGGAGTTAATATTATAATAAATAGAAGAAAAACAAGGGGATTTAAAACTTAAATGACCTCATTCACCATAATAAGTTTCTTCGGTGGAGTCATGCTGCTGCTCTACGGCATAAGGCTCGTCGGGGAGGGGCTTCAGAGGGCCGCGGGGTCGCGGCTTAGGGGTTTCCTCTTTGCCGCGACGAGCAACCGTGTCAAAGCGCTCGGCGTAGGCGCTGCCATAACAGCGCTTCTTCAGAGTTCAAGCGCAACGACCATCATGCTCGTGGGCCTTGTCGGGAGCGGCCTTATGAGCCTTACCCAGACGATGGGGGTGATACTCGGCGCGGACATCGGCACGACCTTTACCGTACAGATACTGGCATTCAACATATACGATTACGCGGTGTTCATCGCGGGGGCGGGTATACTGCTTATGTTTATCTCGAGGGGCGGGGTGGGCCGGGATGCGGGGCTCGCCGTAACAGGCGGGGGTTTTGTATTTCTTTCCCTTAAGGTCCTCATCGGGATATTCTCTCCTCTGGCCCAAAGCCCCCTCTTGACCGAGGCGTTCCTCGGCATAAGCAAAGACCCTGTTGCCGGCATAATAATCTCCGCTCTCGCCACGGCGCTTTTGCATTCCTCCGCCGCAACACTGGGGCTCGCGATAACCATCGCCCATTCCGGCCTCTTAACGCTCGACGGCGCCATGCCCATAGTGTTGGGCGCAAACATAGGGACTTGCGTAAGCGCGATAACCTCGAGTATCGGCTCTCCGGCTGATTCAAAAAGGGTTGCGCTGGCACATGTGCTCTTTAAGGTAATAGGGGTCTTGATAGTGCTGCCTTTCTTGAGGGTCTCCACCTATCTTATAAGCCCCTTAAGCGTCGATGCCGGCCGGCAGGTCGCCCTCGCACACACCTTCTTCAACATAGCGATAGCGGTATTGTTCCTTCCTTTTACCGGGCCTCTTACAAAATTGGTTCAGAGGCTCCTCCCCGAGAGGGCCGCGGAAAACTCGACAGGCCCCAGATATCTCGACCCCCTTGTCCTGGCCTCTCCATCCCTTGCCCTTGTGCAGGCTACACGTGAGGCCCTCGCCCTTGCGGATAAGGTGGAGTCGATGCTCGGTGATTCCATGGAGGTCTTTAAAAGGGGCGACGAGCAACTCATCGAAGCCATCGAAAGAAGGGAAGACGAAGTTGACTTCCTGGACAGGGAGATTAAACTCTACCTTACGAAACTTACAAGGGAGAGCCTTAACCAGGAGCAGGCAAGAAGGGAGATGGAGATACTCACCTTCACGAACAACATGGAAAACATCGGGGACGTGCTCGATAAGAACCTCATGGAACTTGCCAGAAAAAAGATGAGGGGAGGGCTTCAGTTCTCTGCCGTGGGGCTTAAGGAGATAGCGGAACTTCATTCCAAGGTCATGGAGAATTTTACGATGGGGGTGGCGGTCTTTGCCGGAAGCGAGGTTCTTCTTTCCAGACGCCTTCTCGGAGGCAAGACAAAGATTGCGGAACTCGAAAAGCAGTTAAGGGATGCCCACATAGACAGGCTCCACAGGGGGCTTAAGGAGTCGATAGACACGAGTTCCATACATCTCGACGTCCTGGCAAACCTTAAGAGGATAAACTCTTACATATGCAATGTCGCATATGCCGTTCTGGAGAGGGAAAGGAAAGGGTAGTCCTGCCGTCTTCAACTGCCCGTCACTGACATTTATGGCGGAGTTCTTCAATAAACTTTAGCCCCCCAAGATTTTTAGTTGCCCTGTGGGGGGCTAAAAAGGTAAAAGTGGGGCGCAAGAAAAGGATACTCATACTCGGCGTCGGCAATGTGCTTTTGAAGGATGAGGGGTTGGGGGTAAGGGCGCTTGAGTATCTGAAGAATACCCGCTCCATCCCCGGCTCCGTTACGCTTGTGGACGGAGGGGTGAATGGACTGACCCTTCTTTCGGTTATGGAGGGTTATAACCCCGTAATGATAATCGATGCAGTCAGGGGGGGAGGGCCTCCGGGAAGTGTTTACAGGCTCGGAAAGGAAAAAATAGCGGGCAGGGGAATCAGGGGTTGGAAGGAGAGGCTTTCAAGCCTCCACGGGCTCGGGATGGAAGAAGTGCTCGCCGCGCTTACAGTTTACGGGGAGAAAAAGGAAGTGGTGATAATAGGGATGGAGCCCCTTCAAGTATCGCCGGGGATGGCCTTATCCCCCCTTGTAAGCCGCCGGTTGCGTCTTGTGGTAGAACTTATCGTGGATGAACTTGCAAGGTTAGGAGTGAAACTAAAAAAGAGAAAAGATGCGAAGGGTCTTTTGTAGGCCTTTCCCTGGTTTATTAAGTGAAAGGTTCCTGCACTTTACGGAAACTCCCGGTCATCCCTATCGAGTGATTGCATGAACATATTTGTATGAACAGGGCGAGGATTCATATAACGGGCATTGTCCAGGGCGTTGGTTTCCGCCCGTTTGTTTACAGCCTTGCAATGAGGCATGACTTGAGGGGGTTTTGCAGGAACGATTCGGAGGGCGTTACCATCGAGGTCGAGGGGGAGAGGATAGAGGGCTTTATTTCCGAGATAAAGGCCATTCCCCCGCCTCTTTCGAGGATTGATTCTCTTACGGTAGAGCGGCTTTCCCCGGCCTCTTACACGGATTTCAGGATAGTTGAGAGCGTTAGTGAAGAGGGGAAATTCGCCCTCGTATCCCCTGATATCGCAACCTGCAAGGACTGCGCTTCGGAACTCTTTGACCCCAACGACAGGCGCTTCAGGTACCCTTTCATAAACTGCACAAACTGCGGGCCGCGTTACTCGATAATACTCGACATACCGTATGACAGACCAAAGACAACGATGTCCAAATTTAGTATGTGCGCCCTTTGCGAGGAAGAGTACCACGACCCCCGTAACCGCCGTTTTCACTCCCAGCCTAATGCGTGTCCCGCGTGCGGCCCCGCGGTGTGGCTTGTCAGGTCCGGCACGGAGGAAGGGGTAAAGGAGGGCGGGGGAGACGCTTCGATAGAGAGGGCGCGGGAACTTTTAAGAGAGGGCGCCATAGTCGCAATAAAGGGGCTCGGTGGATTTCATATCGCCGCGGACGCGACAAATAACGACAGCGTAAAGAGATTACGGGAGCGGAAGAGGAAATCCAATAAGTCCTTTGCCGTTATGTCGCCTGACATAGACGCCGTAAGGGGTTTTTCTTCGGTAAGCAGGGGAGAGGAGGAAATACTCTCCTGGACTCTAATGCCCATAGTCAACCTCGAAAAAAAGCCGCCCAATCTGATATAAACCCACGAATCACCCACTACACAGAACCTCA